>JAICJK010000275.1 GCA_025928415.1 Solirubrobacteraceae bacterium
CGCTGGCCGCGGCGCGGACCGGCCGCCCGCGCCGCGCTCAGCCGCTGCGGCGCGCCGCGAGCTCGGCGTAGACGGCGAGCGTGCGGTCGACCATGTCGTCGGCGCTGAACTGCTCGCGCACACGGGTGTGCGCCGCCTCGCCCATCCGCCGCCGCAGCGCCGGGTCCATCGCCAGCTCGTCCAGCGCGGCCGCGAAGGCCGCGGGGTCCTCGGAGGGCACGAGCAGGCCCGTGCGACCGTGCTCGACGACCTCGCTGAGGCCGTCGATGTCGGAGGCCACGACGGGCCTCGCGCACGCCATCGCCTCCAGCGCGACGTAGCCGAAGGACTCCATCCGCGACGGGACGCAGGCCACGTGCGCCGCGAGCGGCGCCTGCGCCGCATCGTCGCGCCAGCCCGTGAACCGCACCGCGCGGTCCTCGATCCCGCGCGCCTCCTCCTCCAGCGCCTCCCGCAACGGCCCGTCCCCGATGACGGTCACGTTCCACGAGCGCTCGGCCAGCCGGCACGCCTCGAGCAGCACGTCGTGGCCCTTGCGGTGGGCGAGCATCCCGACGACCACGACCTCCATCACGTCGCCGGGCGGCGGCGGCGCGGGCGCCTCGGGCGCCGCGATGCCGTTGTGGATCGCCTGCACGGCCGACCGCGGCAGCCCGTAGCGCTCGGCCAGGAACTCGGCGGCCGCCGCGCCGGGGGCGATGATCTGGTCGACGAGCGAGAACTCCAGGCGCTTGAACGCCGTCTTGCCCTGCTCGGCGCCGGGCTTGCGGCGCCCGTGCTTCAGGGTCGGGTCGAGCGGCAGCGACGCGTCGGTGCGGGCGGTGCGCGGCAGGTGCTCGGTGAGCACGCGGGAGCCGGCCACCCAGCGCCGGCGCGTGAGCAGCGCGAGGAGCGCGGTGTCGAGGCTGTTGGGCACGTGCAGGTGCCACACGTCCGCCCGCAGGCGCGTGGACCGGCGCAGCTCCATCCACGGCAGGTCGTGGGCCTCGACCGCCGCGCGCACCGCCGCGGCGTCCCCGGGGGTCGCCACGACGACGTGATGGCCGCGCGCGGCCGCGCCCTCCGCCAGGTCGAGGACGTTGCGCAGCACCCCGCCCTCCTCGCGGGCGGGCGTCGCCAGGACGACCCGCATCTGCCGGACCGTCCGCACCGGGGCCGGGACCAGCCGCCAGGGGGCGGGGCGCTCGCCACGGCCGAGCCCGGCCGTGGCGCCTGTCGCCGTCTCAGGCGTCTCGGGCGCCTCGGGCGCCGCGGGCGTTGCGACGATCGCCGTCACGGCCGTGTCTTGCGCCGGCTCGGCCGCGGCCGCGGCCGGGACCGGGCCGGCCGCGGCGAGATCCTGGGTCGCGCCGGGGCTGTCGAGCACGACCCTCAGGCCGGCCCGGTCGGCGCGCCGCGACGACGCCGCCGCCGCCGCAGCCAGCGCGAGCACCGCGGCGATCATCGTCGAGATCTGGGCGTAGCGGATCTCCACGTCGGTGGAGAAGAAGGCGAGCGTGGCCACCAGCCCCCCGGCGACGCCGATCGCGACGGCGCGCTCGCGGGCGAAGGACCACAGGACGTCGCGGAAGGCCAGGAGCATGGGGCCGAGCAGCGCGAGCAGCCCGAGCACGCCGCCTTGGCCGAGGTACTGGAGGTAGGTGTCGTGGGCGTGGCTGCCCGTCGGCACCTGCACGCCGTGGCGCTCGAGCGCCGGGCCGAGCTTCCCGAACCCCACGCCGGTCACCGGGTGCTCGGCGGCGACCTGGAGCCCCGCGCCCCAGACCCGCTTGCGGTACTGGTCCCCGCGCGCGGTGGTGCGGGTGTCCGTCGTCTTGGAGGTCGTCGGGTCGATCACCGACGTGATGCGGTGCCGGAGCGACGTGCCGCCGAGCGCCAGGCCGATCGAGAGCATCACGAACGTCACCACGCCGAGGCCGACGATCCCGTAGATGCGCGACCGGCCCGGGAGCAGCAGCGTCGTGACGCCCACCCCGAGGATCGCGGCGATCCAGCTCATCCGCGAGAACGAGAAGATCAGCGCCAGCAGGCAGATCGCCCCGCCGGCGACGAGCAGCGCGCGGATGACCTTGTCGCGCTCGAGGACCGCCAGGGGCATCATCAGCGGGCCCACGAGCGCCAGGAAGTTGCCAAGGCCGATCGGGTCCGGCAGGGCGCCGGAGGACCGCGTCGCGGTGCCGAACTGGAAGAAGTAGTTGGCGCTCACCGCCGCGCTGCCGCTGCTGGCGTACAGGTCGAGGCGGTGCCCGCTCTTGTACTCCCAGATCGCCAGGACGCCCTGGATCGTGGCGCTCAGCGCGAGCGCCAGCGACACGTAGCGCAGGCCCCCCGGCTGGCGCGCCACGAGGAACGTGATCCAGCCCATCAGCGCGGTCTGCACGATCCACTGCGCGTAGCCGAACTGGTCGACCCCGGCGACCAGCGCGGGCAGCAGCGCCACCACGAAGAGCGCCAGCGCGGCGCGGCCGTGCTTGGGCAGCCGCTCGGGGACCTGCACGATCGCGACGGCCAGCGCGAGCGCCAGCACGCCGACGAGCGCCGTGACGTGGACGCCGCTCTGGGAGAACTCGAAGTTGAACGGCGCGACGACGACGGCCGCGCCCCCGAGCCACCGCAGGGGGTTCTCGCTGAGCGCCAGCAGCGCGATGAACGCGGGCACGCCGACGGTGATGAGGTACTTCAGCGTGTCCGGCTGGTCGAACATCCGCGTCGCGATCTGCCCCGAGGACGCGACGACGAGCATCGCGACGGCCAGGGTCAGCGCGACCAGGCGCAGCGGGCCGCCCGGGAGGCCGGACGGCGGCGGGCTCGCCGGCGGACCGGTCAGCGCCGCCGCGGGCTGGACGGCGAGCGGGATCCCTCCCGCAGGCTCTGCTCCGAGCTGCACGCGCGGCATCGTAGCTGACCCCGGCCCGCCCGAGGACCGCCTCGGGGCCCCGTCCGGCGGCCCGCTTCGCCGGCGCTCAGCGGGTCGCGCGGGCGTCGAGCGGCCGCGCGGGGATCCCGACCACGCTCGCCCCGGCCTCGACGTCGGAGGTCACCACCGCGTTGGCGCCGATCACCGCGCCCTCGCCCACGTGCAGCGCGCCGAACACCTTCGCGCCCGGCCCGACGTAGACGCGCGCGCCGAGGGTCGGCGCCCGCCCGTGATGGAGCCCGATCGAGACGCCGGGGTGGATGGTGCAGCCGGGCCCGACGCGCGCCTGGGCGCTGATCACGACCGTGCCCCAGTGGGGCAGCTTGAGCCCGGGCCCCACGACGTTGACGGGGATCGTGTACCCGAGGTGCATCGCGCGCACCTGCAGGCGCCAGCGCAGCAGCGCGCCGAGCGCCCGCCAGGCGCCGCGCGGCTGGTTGGCGGCGAACTCGGTCAGGCGCAGGCGGACCTGCCAGCGCGCCTGCGGAGTGCGCAGCAGGCCGACCCACAGCGCGGCGCCGGAGCCGAGCTCGTAGCGGGCGACGTCGGCGGCGATCCACGCGCGCAGGTCCTCCCGGGTCAGCAGCCGCATGGCGGCAGCATATGGTCGCCCGGCGCGCTACCCGCAGGCGGAGCGCTCGTCGAGCAGCACGAAGTTCGCCGCGCTCTCGCCGAGGTAGAAGGCCCACGACCCGTTGTCGTAGAGCGAATGGGGATCCAGGTTCCGGTCGAACCAGCGGGCCATGCTGAGGACCTGGCCGGGGATGCGGCCGGCCTCGGCGGCGCGGCAGCCGGTCGCGCCGGCGGCCAGGCTCGCGGTGAGGAACGGATAGGACAGCCCCTTGCGGGTGTTCCGGGTCCCCGAGCTCGTGTTCAGCATCCACGACGACTCGTTCACCCGCGGGAGCAGCATGCCGTTGAGCAGGTTGACCAGCCGGAGCGCGCGCCGGTCGCCCAGCGTGAGCCACATGCGCGTCGCGACGTCGGCCTGGAGCTGCGCGTAGTGCGCGTCGAACCCGATGCCGCCGCCGCCCTCCTCGGTGAGGTACCCGGCGCCGTCCGCGCCGTCGGACCGCCGCGGGACGGTCCGGTAGCGCAGTCCGTAGCGCCGCCACCGCGGCGCGGGCGGGTCGAGCACGAAGTCCCACGACGCCTCGTAGGCGCGGCGCAGGTCCGCCCGCCCGGTCAGTCGGGCGGCCAGCCCGAAGATGAGCGTGTAGCCCAGGTTGATGTTCCCGTTGGCGTACCAGTCGGGGTGCCCCGCACGCAGGAGGTAGCCCGCTGCCGCGGCGACGGCCGCCGTCCACCGCGCGCGGCGGGCGCGGTCGACGTGCGGACCGAGCAGGAAGTCGATCGTCGCGATCTGCTCGCCGACGAACATCGTGTTGACCCCGACCGAGGAGCCC
>JAICJK010000639.1 GCA_025928415.1 Solirubrobacteraceae bacterium
CACGGCGACGGCGACGGCGCCATGGACCGCCGCTACCTCGTCGTGCCCGGCCTCCGCTCCTCCCGCGTCTACGTGCTCGACACCCAGCCCGACCCGCGCCACCCGAAGCTCGTGCGCACGATCGAGCCCGAGGAGGTCATGGGCAAGGGCGGCTACAGCCGGCCGCACACGATCCACTGCGGGCCCGACGGGCTGCTCGTCAGCGCCCTGGGCTCGGGCACGCCGGACGGCAACGACGGCCCCGGGGGCATCTTCACGATGGACCACTCGGACTTCAGCGTCACCGGCCAGTGGGAGGCCGACCGCGGCAGCCAGTACTACGCCTACGACTTCTGGTGGCACATCGACGAGGGCGTGCTGATCTCCAGCGAGTGGGCGCCGCCGCGGCTGGTCGAGAACGGGATCGTGCCCGAGGCGCTGCTCGGGCGCGAGTACGGGCACCGCCTGCACTTCTTCGACCTCAAGACGCGGTCGCACATCGCCGAGATCGACCTCGGCGACCAGCACCAGATGGCGCTGGAGGTCCGCCCCGCCCACGACCCGACCAAGACCTACGGCTTCGTCGGCGTGGTGATCGACGTGACCGACCTCTCGGCGTCGGTGTGGACGTGGCACAAGGACGGCGGCGAGTGGAAGGCGGTCAAGACGATCCAGATCCCCGCCGTCCCGATGGACGCCGACCGCCTGCCGCCGCTGCTGCAGGGCTTCGGGGCCGTCCCGCCGCTGGTGACCGACATCGACCTCTCGCTGGACGACCGCTTCCTCTACGTCGCCTGCTGGGGCACCGGCGAGCTGCACCAGTACGACGTCAGCGACCCGTTCGCGCCGCGCCTGACCGGCAAGATCGAGCTCGGCGGGATCGGCGAGCACCGCGACCACCCGTCCGGGCGCCCGTGGGGCGGCGGCCCGCAGATGGTCGAGGTCAGCCGCGACGGGCGCCGCGTCTACGGGACCAACTCGCTCTACGGCCCGTGGGACCCGCAGTTCTACCCCGGCGGCGTGCCGGGCGCGATGTTCAAGGCCGACGTCGACGTGGAGGCCGGCGGCATGCAGCTCGACGCGGCCTTCCACCCCGAGTTCGCCGGGCACCGCTCCCACCAGATCCGCCTCGAGGGCGGGGACTGCTCGACCGACTCGTTCTGCTTCGTCTGAGCCGCGGCGGGGGTGAGCGCCCTGCAGTCGCACAGAGGCGCGCGCGGCGCCCGGCGCGTGTTCGTCGCCGGCGCCACGGGCGTCATCGGCCTCCGGCTCGTTCCGCTGCTGCTCGCGGCCGGCCACGACGTCGCGGCGATGACCCGCTCGGCGGGCAAGCAGGACGCGCTGCGCGCGCTGGGGGCCGAGCCGGTGCTGTGCGACGTCTACGACGCCGCCGCGCTGCGGGCGGCCCTCGCCGCGTTCGCGCCCGACGTCGTGATCGACCAGCTCACCGACCTGCCCGACGACGCGGCGGACCTGCCCGGCTGCAGGGCGGCCAACGCGCGCATGCGCCGCGAGGGGACGCGCAACCTCGTCGCCGCGGCGCAGATGGCGGGCGCCGCCCGCCTGCTGGCGCAGAGCGTCGCCTGGCCGCTGGAGGGCGACGGCGCGGCGTCGCTGGCCGAGCACGAGGCGATGGTGCTGAGCGCCGACGGCGTCGTGCTGCGCTACGGGCAGCTCTA
>JAICJK010000087.1 GCA_025928415.1 Solirubrobacteraceae bacterium
GGCTCGCCGCGCCGGCCGACGACGGCCACGCCGCGGGCGACGGCCACGCCGCGGGCGACGGTCGCGCCGGCGGCGGCGAGCCCGGCGACCTCGCGGAGCAGTCGGCCGCCGAGTCGACGGTGCGCGAACGCGGCGTCGCGCCCGACCCCGAGCTGATCCTGCGCGAGGACCCGCGGCGCATGAGCACGCGCGCGGCGCTGCGCTACGTGCTGCGCGTGCCCACCAACGTCCAGCTCATCATCGCCTCGGCCCTGGGCTACTTCTTCATGACCGGGCTGCAGACCTTCGCGGTCGTCTACGTGCGCGGCCAGTTCGGCGTCGGCCAGGTGGAGGCCACGCTGCTGCTCGTCTTCGCCGGCCTGGGGGCGCTGGGCGGCGTGCTCGCATCCGGGCGGCTGGCCGACCGCATGCTCGAGCACGGGCACGTGGCCGCCCGCGTGGTCGTCCCCGCCGTGGCCTTCGGCGTCGCGGCGGTGGTGCTGGTCCCGGCGCTGCTCGCGACCTCGCTGCTGGTCGCCGTGCCGCTGCTGATCGTCGGCGCCGCCGCGCTGGGCGCGCCGAACCCGCCGCTCGACGCCGCGCGCCTGGACATCATGCCCGCGGGCCTCTGGGGCCGCGCCGAGAGCGCGCGGACCGTGCTGCGCACCCTCGCGCAGGCCGTCGCGCCCGTGCTCTTCGGGCTGATCGCCGACGCGCTCGGCGGCGGGCACTCCTCCGACCTGCTGGCTCCCCACGCGGGCCCCGGGGACGTGAGCGGCGTCCGCTACGCGTTCCTGCTCATGCTGGTGCCGCTGGCCGCCGGCGCCGTGATCCTGCTGCGCGCCGCGCGCACCTACGCGCGCGACGTGGCCACGGCGGCCGCGGCGAGCCCCGCGGCCGCCGGCAAGGAGGACGGGCTGCGCGACCGCGGGCCCTAGCCCGTCGCCGCGCAGGCGCGGCAGCCGGGGATGTCCTCCTGCACCGAGGCCACGCCCGGCACCGTGGCGTCGCCGGCCAGCCGCCGCAGCGCCCGCCGGTCGTGCTTGAGGTAGCCGTCCAGGAAGTCGGTGATCGCGCGGACGGTCGGGTCGAGCCACGGCGCCACGAACGGCGTGTGCGGCGCCTGGAGCAGGCTGAGGAAGGCCTTCGGCGCGGGCGCCTGCGCGAAGGCGGCGACGCTGCCGCCGTAGGGCACCGTGCCGTCCGCGGTCCCGTGGACGAGCATCAGCGGCGCCGTCGGCTGCGAGAAGAAGGTCCCGCCCGCGAACGGGAGCTCGATGCCCGACAGCGAGACGGCGGCGTCGATCCGCGGGTCCTCGCAGCAGCTGTTGGCCGCGACCCCGAGCGTGGTGATCGCGCCGAGCGAGTGGCCGGCGACGCCGATCTCGTGCCGGTCGATCGTACGGCGCAGGCTGCGGTCGCTGCGCGCGAGCCGGAGCACCTGCGTCATGACGAAGCTCACGTCCCCGGGCTGGTTGACGTAGTCGGTCAGCAGCGGGCCGCCGGGCGCGCCGGCGCTGGAGAGCGGGAAGGTCGGCGCCGCGACCACGTAGCCCGCCCGGACGAACAGCGCCAGCAGGGGCTCGTAGGCCGGGCCGGTGGCCGTGAACCCGTGGGAGAAGACGACGAGCGGGAAGCCATGGCGCCGCCGGACCGGGGTGGCGCCCTGCACCGCCGGGCCGCTCGGGTCGCCGAGCGCCGGATAGAGCAGCACGGTCGGCAGCGTGCGGGTCGGGGCGCCCGCGAACGTGCGGTTGGGCTGCGTCGGCCGCGAGGGGTCGACGAAGGTGTAGAGCCGCATCCCGACGGCGTAGGGCGCGGGCTGGTGGTGCGCGGCGCCGGCGCGGACCGCCGCCGCCGCAGGTGCCGCCGGAGCGACCGCCCCCGCGCCCGCCAGCAGGGCGATCACCGTCACCCACAGCGCTGCGAGACGCCCACCACGCTCGACCGTTCGCACGACCCCTCCATCCCGTGTCGGTGTGGCGCGACCATACCGGGCACCATCAGGCGATGCCGCCCGAGACGCCGCCCATCCCGCCCGCGCCGTGGCGCAGCCTCGTCGAGGCCGTCGTCTGGTTCCACCGCGCGGTGCCGCGGGCGCGCGCGACGCTGCCCCGGGCCCTGTCCGCCCGCCGCTCGCTGCCGCTCACCGCGGCGTCGCTGGTCACCTACCACCGCGGGCCCGTCGGCCCCTACCGCGAGCTCCTGGCCTCGCCGGTGCTCCTGCGCGGCGCCCTCGGCTCGGGGCACGTCGCGCTCATCGCCGTCGACTCGCCGGCCGGCCGCGCCGGCGGCCGGCGCAACTGGGCGCTGCCCAAGGAGCTCGCGGCGTTCGACGGCGCGCCCGGCCGCCCGGGGCGCGTGGAGGTCGAGGGCGAGGGCTGGGCGCTGACGGTGACCACCCGGGCGCGCCCGCGCCGGCTGCCGCTGCTCGGGGCGGGCCGCTGCACGCAGGTCTTCCCCGACGGGGTGGCGCGCAGCTTCGCGGTCACCATGCGCGGGCGCCTGCGGCTCGGCTCGGTCGAGGTCGCCCACCGGCCCGGCTCGCCCCCGCCCGCCTGGCTGCGGCCCGGCCGCCACCCGGCGGTGCTGCTCGAGGGCGTGCAGGTCGTCGGCCCGCCGCGCAGGGCGCGGGCCTGACCGGCGTCCGCGCTACGCGGCGTCCCCCGCCGTCCCCGGCCCGGGCACGCCGCGGAAGGCGAACGGCGCCGGGTCGCGGTGCGGCTGGACGAACCAGCACTCGCCCGAGGCGTCGCCGGTGAACAGCCGCAGGACGGTGGCCGCGACGGTCTCGGCGGGGATGATCGCCACGCCCGCCGCCCGCAGCTCCGCGCGGATCGGGGCGATGATCGCCGAGTCCGCGAACCCGGGGCAGACGGCGTTGAAGCGGATCCCCTCGCCGGCCAGCGCCGGGCCGAGCGAGCGGGCGAGGCCGACGACCGCGTGCTTGTTGGCGGCGTAGAGCGGGTCGAAGGGCACCGCGGTGAGCCCGGCCAGCGACGCGGTGGCGACGATCGACCCGCCGCCGCGCGCCCGCAGCGCGCCCAGCACCGCGTGCGTGCCGAAGACGACGCCGTCGAGGTTCGCGCCCATCGCGCGGCGGTACAGCGCCAGGTCGAAGTCGTCCCCGACCCCGCAGCCGCTCGAGACCCCGGCGTTCAGGAAGGCCAGGTCCAGGCCGCCGGCCTGTTCGACGGCGAACGCGACGGCGGCCCGGTTGGCCTCGAGGTCGGCGACGTCGGTCGCGATCGCGTGGCCGCCCACGGCCGCCGCGACCTCGCGCGCGCCCGTCTCGTCGAGGTCGGCCACGACGACCTCGGCGCCCGCCTCGGCCAGGGCCAGGCAGGTCGCGCGGCCCAGGCCGCTCGCCCCGCCGGTGACGAGGGCGACCTTGTCGCGGAGGTCCGCGGGGGCGCGGGCGGGGCTGGGATCGGCCATGGGCGGCGACGGTACAGATCGGCCCGGCGTCCCATGTCCGACCGCAAAGAGGCGTAAACTGACGGGATGACCCTCCCCAAGAGCAAGCCCGTCACGACGCACTCGCTGGCCGCCGAGTTCGAGCGCGTGAAGGCCGACCTCGACGACCCGAAGGCGACGGGGGAGCGGCGTCTGGAGCTGCTGCGCCGGCAGGCCGACATCGGCGATCTGCGCGACGCGCTGGCCGACCGCGGCCTGCCCCGCTAGCCCCGTCCCGGTGTGCGGGTCGCCTTCAGGCGGCCCGTGCCAGGCGGCCCGCGCTACGTCGGCAGGCTCGACCCGGCCAGCAGGAAGAACCACAGGCCGAACAGCACCAGCGCGACCGTCACGCTGCAGACCATCACCACGTCGAGCACCGATCGCGGCGTGCCCGCGTCGCGCTCGCCGCGCATCGAGCGCAGCCACGGCAGCTGGACACGGGTCTCGGGCGTGGTCTTCGTGACCTCGCCGTAGAGCCGGTTGACGCGGCCCAGCAACTTGCCGATCGCGAACATCGACAGCGGGATCGCGAACAGCAGCAGGACGTAGGACCCCATGCTGGGCTGCGAGGAGCTGACCTGACGGGAGACGACCCAGATCCAGCCGAAGGGCACGACGAGCCACATGGCCACGCTCCCGACGGCCATGACGACGATCAACAGCGCGGCGACGATCTTGGTCCCGGCTCCGCTCATCGAGGTGGAGGATAGGCCGCCGCCCGGCGCGGCGCGGGTCCAGTGAACGGCGGCGTGCGCAGGCGCGGAAGCGGCGTGCGGGCGCCGGCGGCTACCAGGCCTGCGACGCGTCGCAGTGCGGGCAGGCCACGTCGGTGCTCACGCGGGCCTCGAAGACGCAGCCGCAGCCGCACTGGTAGACCGCCACGTCCTCGGGGCCGCCCTCGCTGCGCAGCCGGCGCTCGTCGGCGAGGCCGGGGCGCGGGGCCGGCGGGCCGGGCTGCCCGGGGGCCGCCTCGCGCGGGCCGCGGCGATCAGGGATCGACCGGGGCCGACCGGGCTTGGCGGGAAGCGGTGCTAGGCGCTGGCGGATCGTCATCTCTGCTCACAGGAACGCCGGAACGGGGCTCAGGTTGCTCTTGAGGTCGGACGGAGGGGCGTGGAACTGAAGCTGCGCCGGGCGCCCCGCGGAGTGCGGCCCTCGGGTCCGCCGGCGGACAGGCGCGTTCGCGCCCGCGTCTTTGGGATACTCCGTGTCGGTCATGGATCCCTCCCGCAAGCGCAAGATCCGTCTCACCGTGGCGCTCGGGGCCGCGGTCATCCTCGCGGCGGCGCTGATCTACACGAGCTTCTCGGGGTCCACGCCCTCGCTGCAGCCCAGCCGGCTGACGGCGACCGCCCAGCCCGGGCACACCTACGAGCTGACGGGCAAGGTCGCGGCGGGCTCGGTGCGCAAGGTCGGCGACCACATGACCTTCCGCGTGCAGGACCGCTCGGGCGCCACCTCGGTTCCCGTCACCTACACGGGCGCGGTCCCCGACCCGTTCCGCGAGGGGCGCGAGGTCATCGTCACCGTCCGGAAGGACGGCTCCACCTTCGTCGGGCAGAAGGACTCGCTCATCACCAAGTGCCCGTCGAAGTACAAGGCCGCGGGCCAGCAGTCCTGACGCCGCATGGCTACCGTCGGCCGCGCCTGTCTGATCCTCGCCCTCGCGGTCGCCGTCTACGGCGTCGGCGCCTCGCTGTACGGCGCGCGGAGCCGCCGGCGCGAGTGGGTCGACTCCGGGCGCCGCGCGGTCTACGCCCTGGCCGCGCTGACCACGCTGGCCTTCGTGGTCCTCGAGAGCGCCTTCCTGCGCTCGGACTTCTCGTTCGTCACGGTCGCCCAGCACTCCTCGACGACCACGCCGACGTTCTACCGCGCGGCCGCGGCGTGGTCCTCGCAGGAGGGGTCGCTGCTGCTGTGGGTGTGGCTGCTGAGCCTGTGGTCGAGCCTCGTGCTGTTCATGACGCGGCGCCGGATGCGCGACCTCGCCCCGTACGCGACGGCCGTCCTGCTCGCCTTCGGGGCGTTCTTCAGCGGCCTGCTGGTCTTCCTGGCGACGCCGTTCGCCACCGTCGCCGTGGCGCCGGCCGAGGGCGTCGGCCTCTCGCCGCTGCTGCGCCACCCGTCGATGATGATCCACCCCCCGATGCTGTACTCGGGGTACACGCTGTTCACGGTGCCGTTCGCCTTCGCGGTCGGCGCGCTGGTCGTGCGGCGCATCGACGCGGAGTGGATCGCGGCGACACGGCGCTTCGCGCTGGCGGCCTGGTTCTTCCTCGGGATCGGGATCGTCCTCGGCGCCCGCTGGTCGTACTCCGAGCTCGGCTGGGGCGGCTACTGGGCCTGGGACCCGGTGGAGAACGCGTCGCTGCTGCCCTGGCTGACGGGCACCGCGTTCCTGCACTCGGTGATGATCCAGGAGCGCCGCGGGATGCTGAAGGTCTGGAACGCGTCGCTGATCCTGGCGACCGGCACCCTGGCGATCCTCGGCACGTTCCTGGTGCGCTCGGGCATCCTGGACTCGATCCACGCCTTCGGCGCCTCGACGCTCGGCGTCCCGTTCGTCGTGCTGATCGCGCTGCTGGTCGTCGGCTCCGTGGGGCTGGTGGTCTCCCGCCGCGACGCGCTGCGCTCCGAGCACCACCTGGACTCGCTGCTGTCGCGCGAGGCGGTGTTCCTCGGCAACAACCTCGTGCTCGTGGGCCTGGCCTTCGTGGTCTTCTGGGGGACGTTCTTCCCGCTGATCTCCGAGGCGGTCACCGGGACCAAGTCGGCGGTCGGGCCGCCGTGGTTCGACCGCTACACCGTCCCGCTGAGCCTCGCGCTCGTGCTGCTGTCGGGCATCGGCCCGGTGATCGCGTGGCGACGGGCGACGGCGAGCAACGCGCGGCGCAACTTCGCGGCGCCCGCCGCGACGGCGCTCGTCGTCGGCGTGCTGATCGCCGTCGCGACCCCGGCGGCCTCGCGGCCGTGGGCCCTGGCGATGTTCGTCGCCGCGGCGTTCGTCATCGCCACGATCGCCCAGGAGCTCATCCGCGGCGTGCGTGCCCGGCGCGCGATGTCCGGCGGCTCGGTGCCCGCGGCGCTGGGGGCGCTGGTGCGCCGCAACCGCCGCCGCTACGGCGGCTACACCGTCCACGTCGGCATGGCGCTGCTGTTCATCGGCGTGGCCGCGTCCTCGGCCTTCCAGCACGCCCGCGACGTGCAGATGCGCCCGGGGCAGACGGCGACGATCAACGGCTACCGCGTGCACTACACCAAGGCCACGGGCCAGATCGTCACCCGCGCCGGGCGCCTGGAGCGCATCGACTTCGGCGCGCGGCTCGTCGTCAGCAAGGGCTCCAAGCACGTCGCCGACCTGCACCCGACGCGCGGCTACTACCCCGTCAACGCGCCGTTCGCGCCGATCTCCTCCGCCTTCGACGGCGAGAGCACGAGCGAGGTGGGCATGGACGCGGGCGTGACCAAGGACATCTGGACCGCGGTGTCGCCGGACCTCTCGCGCCTGCAGCCGATCATGAAGAAGGGCGACGCGGTGTTCCGCGCCAACGGCGCCAAGCTGAGCGCCTCCGACTACGTGACCTACCGCTCCGCGGCCCTGGCCGGGCTCGTGCACAACTACGTCGCCAACCCGCCGCCCGCGACCTTCCGCGTGATCGTGTCACCGCTGGTGGCGTGGATCTGGATCGGCGGCCTGGTCGTCTTCCTGGGCGGCCTGATCGCCCTGTGGCCCGCGCCGCGGACCGCCCCGGCGCGCGTCAAGGCCGGCTACGCCTCGCGCGTCGCGCGCGAGCTCGGCCGCGCCTGAGCGGCGCGCATCGCCGCCGTGGACGTGCTCGCCCCGCTCCTGGTCATCGTCGTGCTCGCGGCGGTGGTGTGGCTCGTGTCGGCGCCGCTGCGCGGCGACTGGGCCGCCGCGCACTCCGAGCGGGAGGAGGCCGAGGTCGAGGGCCTGCGGGCGGCCAAGGAGGCCAAGTACCGCGAGATCCGCGAGCTGGAGCTCGACTTCCGCATGGGCAAGCTGTCCGACGACGACTTCCGCGGTCTGGACCGCCAGCTGCGGGCCGAGGCCGTGGAGATCCTGCGCCGCCTGGACGCCGCGGGGGCCGGCGAGCAGGCCGCCCCGCGGCCCTGAGCCGGGGTCGAGCGGCTACCATCACGCCTCGTGGACACGATCCTCTCGATCCTCCAGGTCGTCATCTCCGTCGTGCTGATCTTCCTGGTGCTCATGCACTCGGGCAAGGACGCCGGCCTGTCCGGCGCCTTCGGCGTCGGCACGGGCTCGGGCCCGCTGGGCGGCGGCTCGCTCGTCGAGCGCAACCTGAACCGCTGGACGATCTTCTTCTCGATCGTGTTCTTCGTGAACACGATCCTGCTGCTCAAGAAGCCCTGGTAGTAGGCGTCGAACGGGCGGCGCGGCCGCCGTTCAACGCGGTTCCCGCATGGCCGACTAGAGGGGAAGTTCCCCTTTTCGAAACCATGGAGGGTTGCCGTGTCGCTGGTACGCAGGGTCGGCCTGGGCGTGCGCCTGGGCGTCGCGTTCGGGTTGCTGGGTCTGGCGCTGCTGGTCGTGGGCGTCACGAGCACGACCACGTTGAGCAGGCTGGACATCAGCGGGACGGGCACCGCCCAGGGCAAGGACGTCAAGGCGCTGGAGATCGTCTCCCTCCTCACCCAGGACACGTCGACGTCGGCGACCGACGTCGTGCGCCATCTCTACGTCTACGACGGCGACCTCAAGACCCAGGA
>JAICJK010000303.1 GCA_025928415.1 Solirubrobacteraceae bacterium
CGGCCCACGTGCACGACGATGTTGCGGGCGACCTCCGAGATCGCGGTCGCGATCAGGGTCGGATCGGGCCGGGGGAAGCCGAGCCGCTCGGCCATGGCGCGGGCCTCCGCGCGGGCGGTCACGAGGTCGGCGTCGGTGGTGATCGCCACCCGGACCTCATCCGCCATCCTCAGCGTCCCCCCGGGTCAGGCGATCGAGCAGCGCCACCGCTGCGTCCAGGTCGAGCGCCGCGCGGAGCGGGCTCAGGTTCAGGCGGAACTGCACCATCGCGATCGCCACGTCGGGCTGGATGCCGACGATCACGGTGACCGCGCCGCGCAGCCTCGCGGTGAGGACGATCGCGCGCAGGGCGCGGGCGACGAAGGAGTCGATCACGTCGAGCGCGGCGACGTCGATCACGATCCCGCGCGAGCGCTCCGCGCCGACCCGCTCGGCGAGCTCGCGGCGGAGCTCCAGCACCTCGCTGTCGGACAGATCCGACTGGATCGAGGCGATGAGGTAGTCGCCCTGCCGGTTGATCGCTACCGACATCGGCGCGTCGAGCTAGGTAGCGGCGTCGCCGGCCGGGTCGCCGGCCCCGGCGCTCCGGTAGCCGGCCAGCCGCTCGGCCTCCTCGATCCCTCCCTGCAGATCGCCGACCGTCTTCATCATGCCCAGGTCGACGTCGAGGTCGACGAGCGTCTGGGCGATCTCCGAGGACAGGCCCGTGAGGATCGTGCGCGCGCCCATGAGCCGCGACGCCTCGACGGTCTGGACCAGGTTGTTGGCCACGGTGCGGTCGATCGTGGCGACGCCCGTGATGTCGATGACCACGACGGTGGCCCGCTTGTCGCGAATGGCGCCCAGGAGCTGCTCGGTGAGCTGGCGCGCACGCGCGGAGTCCAGGACGCCGATGATCGGCAGGATCAGCAGGCGGTCGCGGAGCTGCAGGACCGGCGTGGAGAGCTCCCGCATGGCCTCCTGTTGCTCGTGGATGACCCGCTCGCGCTCCTCGACGAAGCTCACCCCGACGGTCACCGCGATCCGGTTGGCCGCGGGCTCGTAGGAGTCGAGGATGCGGTTCAGGCGGTCGCGGTCCTGCTGGTATCTGGCGAACAGCGAGCGCGCGAGCGCGTCGCGCAGCAGGAGGACGATCCCGAGCACCTCGTGCGTCTCGACGCCGCGGGGGATGATGCGCTCGGAGAGCTCGCGCGCGTACGTCTGCAGGTTCTCGATGCTCCCGGTCTCCAGGGCATCCATGTAGTTGTCGTAGACCTCGGTCGCCTCGGAGAAGATCTCCTCGTCGGACATCACGCCCAGGAGCTCCGCCTCGCTGATGCGCCGGGCCCATTCCTCCCGCAGCTCGGTGCGGTGCTCGCGCAGGTAGGCCACGAGCTCCTGCAGCAGCGCGTCGTCGCCTTCGCGGTCCTCGGAGCGGCCCCCGGGCTGCTCGTCCGTCCGCTGCTCGGACTCTTCCTCCGCAGCCGCTCGATCGGCCTCCTGGTCCATCTGCGCCTCCTCGGGTCTGGAGCGGGCCGGGCGCCGCCTCCGCACGGGGACGGCGGGCCGGTGCTCGTTCATCGACGTCGTGGACCCCGAGCGCGGGCCCCGTCGAGGAAGAGGCCCGTGATCGTGGCGGTCATGTCCTCCTTGCCCAGCGCTGGGGTGGAGGTGAGCACGCCGACGATGAGCCCGATCAGCGACTCGGTCAGGCGGGCGCTCGTGATGTCCTCGCGGATGTCTCCGCCGGCCTGGCCGCGCTCGAACAGCGAGCGCAGCGGCTGGGTGAGCCTGCTCTCGAACCGGTCGGGGTCCGATCGCCGCCGCTGGCGCGCGAGCAGCACGAACGAGTCGCCGACGTCGACCAGGGCGCGCACGGCCCGGGCGATGCCCTCCTCCGGCGCGACCTCGTCGATCCTGGCCGAGGCCAGCCGCGTGTCGACCTCGTCGACCGCGGCCCGCGCCAGCTCGCCGAGCAGCGCCTCCCGGCTCGGGAAGTAGCGGTAGACCGTCGCCCGGGCGACCCCGGCCGCCTCGGCGACGTCGTTCATGCTCGCCTGCTCCCCCTCGACGGCGAAGAGCTGCGCGGCCCCTTCGAGGATCGCCGCGGACACGCGCTGCTGCAACGTCTGTCTGGGAGCCGATTCGGACATCATCGTCTCGTGATCAGTCTACGCATTCCCTTGACGAGATGTTGATGTCTCATTTAGACTCACGATCGTCCTACACGCTGGGAGGCTGCGTCGATGTCCTTGTCTGAGCGAACTCGCACCGGTCTGCGGGAGATGCCGTCCAACGCTGCTTGGCTGCTGTCACGGGCCCTCAAGCCGGCCGACGCGGTCGGCACCGCGGCCGGGTCCGCCACGGCGGTCGCGCGGGACCAGGGCCGGAAGCTGCGGGCGGCGGCGGTCGAGGCCAGTCCGGGCGGCGGGGACTCGGTGGACATCAGGATGAAGCGCGCACACGACGCGGGGGAGCGGGCGCGCGAGGCCGAGGAGCGCGCCCTCGAGGCCGCGCGGGAGTCCAAGGAGCGCTCCGAGCACGCCCGGCAGGTCAGCGAGCGCGGCCGCGCCCGCGTCAAGGAGATCGAGCGGGAGACGACCCGGCGCGTCAAGCAGCGCGTCGCCGAGGCCCAGAAGGCCGCCGACGAGGCCGTCGAGCGCGAGCGCCGGGCCGCCCGGGCGGATGCCGAGCAGCAGCAGCAGGAGGCCCAGGCGGAGGTCGACCACGCGGTCGACGAGGCGCAGCGCGACGCCGAAGCGTCCCGGCAGCGCGCCGAGGAGCTCGTCGAAGACGCGGCGGAGAAGCTGGCGGAGGCCCGGCGGCTGGCCGGCGAGGCGTCGGAGTCCGCCCGCGCCGCGGCCGACGTGGCCCACCGCCAGGCGCAGCAGCTCGCCACGGAGGCGGAGCAGGAGGCCGGCGAGGCCGAGGCCCGGGTCCAGGCGACCGAGCGGATGCGCGAGCACTCCGTGGCGACGGCGAAGCACACCGCGCGCCGGCTCGACGAGGACTCCCCGAACGGGGGCCTCGAGTCCTACAACAAGCCCGAGCTGGTCGAGCTCGCCGGCAGCATCGGCATCGAGGGACGCAACCACATGACCAAGGGCGAGCTCGTCGCCGCGATCACCAAGGCGTCGCGCGCGCGCTGAGAACGGAGGCCGACCCACATGAGACTGCCCCACAGGAAAAGCCGCCTCGAGCGGCTCGTGGACGCCGTGACCGACTCGCTCGACGGGGGATCGAGCCCGATGAAGCTCGGCATGCCGGGGGGCGCCGGCCCGGGCAAGGCGCTGAAGGAGGCCCTGCCCAGCGGCGACAAGGCGTTGAAGGCGGGGCTGGTCGCCGGGGGGCTCGCCGGCCTCACCGCGGGCAGCGCCGGGATCTCCTCGCTGCGGCGCCGCAGGGAAGGGGCGAGGGACGCTTCGTGAAGGTCACCGCGGCGGCGATCTTCGCGGCCGGGTACGTCATGGGCTCCCGGGCCGGGCGTGAGCGCTATGCCGAGATCATCGCGGCGATGGCCACGGCGTCCCAGCGGCTGGCGGAGTTCAGCGCCCGCCGCCCCCCGGGCGGCGGGGCCCGCGCCTCCGTCCGTGCTGATGGCGGTCCCCGATCGCACGAGGCGCTTGTCTGATGGCGTCCTCGTCGACGCCTCCCTGCAGGCGCGCCTGCTCGGCATGCGGCTCCTGACGATCGACGCCACCGTCGTGCTTGCGCCGGCGGACGCCGGGGGCATCGCGCCGGCGGGGCCGAGCGTCGCGCCGTCTGCCGCCGAAGGGCCGCGCGAGCGCACGCTCCCCCGGCCCTCCGGCGGTGCCTGGGGACTGCCGCGCCCCGCCGGGCGCGGGCTGGCCGAGGCGGTCCGGAGCATCGACGAGGGAGCGGAGCTGCTTGCCGAGTCGCGGCGCGACGGCGCCGCCCGGCCGCGCCGCTCGCCGCGCATCACTCGCTAGGCCGGCGCCGCGTTTCGCCGGTCGCGCGGGCCCTTGCCACCTCGGTTGCCGGCGGCGATGATGCAGGCGGATCTAGGCGCATCGCTCCGGCGCCCGAGCCGCTCGCCAGCCCGCCGCGCCGTGTGAGGTGTGCGCCCTGCGACCAGCAGCGGAAGAGAGCGGCCATGCCACATGTCGAGGTGGACGGGCTCACGA
>JAICJK010000106.1 GCA_025928415.1 Solirubrobacteraceae bacterium
CGTGCGCGATCCTCATGGTGGGCACGCGCTCGCCGGAGCACGCGACCCGGTACCTCCCCGACCCGGTGGCCGCGCGCCACGGCGCCGCGGTCGCCGTCGCCACGGACTCGCCGAAGGAGGCCTACGCGGGCCGCCCGCCGTTCACGCCGGCGCGCTCGCCCTGGCCGCTCGCGTAGCCGGGCCGGGCCGCGCCGCGCCGCGCCGCGCCGCTCAGGCGATCTCGAGGACCAGCTTGCCGCGGACGTGGCCGCCCTCGAGCAGCTCGTGCGCGTCGGCGGCGCGGGCGAGCGGGAAGGTCTCGGCGATCTCGACGCGCAGGCGCCGCTCGTCGAACAGGCGCGCGAGCTCGTCGAGCTCCGTGGCGCTCGGCCGCACGAAGATGTAGCGGCCCTCCACGCCGGGCTGGTCGCCCTCCGGGCGCGGCTGGGCGATCGACGTGACGCGCCCGCCGGGGCGCACGGCGGCCCGCGCGTCGGCGAGCGCGTCGCCCCCGAGCACGTCGAAGTAGGCGTCGATGCCGTCCGCGAACAGCTCATGCACGGCCTCGCCGACGCTGCCCGCGGTGTAGTCGACGACGTGGTCGGCGCCCAGGCCGGTGACGAACGCGTGGTTGCGCGCCGAGGCGGTGCCGATCACCTCGGCGCCGAGATCGGCCGCGAGCTGCACCGCGAGGTGCCCCACGCCGCCGGCCGCGGCGCTGACGAGCACGCGCTGGTGGCGCTCCAGGCGCAGGCCCTCGTGGATGACCTGGTAGGCGGTCAGCCCCGCGAGCGGCAGCGCCGCCGCCTCGACCCACGACGCGGTGCGCGGCTTGCGGGCGACCACGCCGGCGGCCACGGCGACCTTCTCGGCGTAGGTGCCCTCGGCGACCTCGCTCTTGCGGCAGTAGGCGTAGACCTCGTCGCCGGGCTCCAGATCGACCACGGCGGGGCCGACGGCCTCCACCACGCCGGCGGCGTCCCAGCCGGGGATGACGGGAAAGCGGTGCGGGAAGCGGTCGTCGAGCCTGCCCTCGCGCAGCTTGGCGTCGACGGGGTTGACGCCCGCCGCGCGGACCGCGATCAGGACGCCGTCCGGGCCGAGCTTCGGGTCCGGGGCGTCGACGAGCTGCAGCCGGTCGCGGCCGCCGAAGCCCTCGATGGCGATGGCGCGCATGCCCGCAGCGTGGCACACGGCGCCGGGCGGTTAGCATCCCGCCCACGGCGGTCGAGGCCCACCGGGCAGCGGGGAGGTCGGGGCGATGACATCACTGGCGAGCGGTCGCCGGGCGGGGTTTGCGGTGGTGCTGGGCGCGCTGGCGCTCGCGGCCTGCGGCGGGCCCTGGGCCGCCGCGGCGGACGAGTCCTCCAAGCCGGCCAAGCAGATCCTCGCCGACGCGGCCGCCGACCTGGCCAAGGTCCGCAGCTTCCACGTGGCCGGCACGCAGACCGACGCGGACGGCCACGCCCGGCTCACCGGCGACGTGTCCGCGTCGGGGGACTCGCGCCTGAAGGAGGTGCTCGGCAAGCAGGTCATCGAGGTCCGCGTGGTCGGCACCCGTGCCTACCTGCGGGCCAACCGCGCCTACTGGTCCTCCGAGTCCGTCGGCGCGCTGGCGGGCAAGCTCGCCGGCCACTGGATCGTCGTCCCCGGCGGCGACAAGAGCGTCAAGGCGCTGAGCAACTCGCTCACCCCCAAGCGCCTCGCCTACTGCGCGCGGCACTCGGCGGGCACGGTCACCAAGGCGGGGACCACGTTGCTCGGCGGTCGCCGCGTGATCGTGCTGAAGGGCGAGGGCGACCGGCCGGGGACGAACCCGGGCCGCCTGTACGTCGCGGCGAGCGGGCCGACGCTGCCGTTGCGGATCGTGCAGACCGGCCCGGCGAAGCCCGGCGGCAAGGACACGCGCTGCACGGACTCGACGGACACGACCACGGCCTCCGACGCGCGGCTGAGCGCCTTCGGCAAGCCCGTGCACGTGACGGCGCCGCCGCACCCGATCGACCTGGGCGACCTGCAGGGCTCGCCCGGGCCGACCGCGAGCTGAGCCCCGGCCGCAGCCCGGGCTCTTCTACCCTGCTGCGCGGTGAGCCCGGACCTGTCCGCCTACACGACGCTGCGCCTCGGCGGCCCCGCCGGGCGGCTCGTGGAGGCCATCACCGAGGAGGCGGTGATCGCCACGGTGCGCGAGTGCGACGCCGCCGGCGAGCCGCTGCTGATCCTGGCCGGCGGCTCGAACGTCGTCGTGGCCGACGCCGGGTTCCCCGGGACGGTGCTCCACCTGCGCACGCAGGGCGTCCGGCGCGCGGACGGCGGCGGCAAGGTCGTGCTGACCGTGCAGGCCGGGGAGGAGTGGGACGCGTTCGCCGCGCGCTGCGCCGGCGAGGGCCTGGCCGGCATCGAGTGCCTCAGCGGCATCCCGGGCTCCGTCGGCGCCACGCCGATCCAGAACGTCGGCGCCTACGGCCAGGACGTCGCCGAGACCGTGGCCGGCGTCCGCGCCTACGATCGCGCGGCCGGCGAGCTCGTCGACCTGGCGCCCGCGGACTGCGGCTTCGCCTACCGCTCCAGCGCGTTCAAGGCGCACCCGGAGCGCTGGGTCGTGCTCGAGGTCGCCTTCGCGCTGGACCGGTCGAAGGACTCCAGGCCGGTCCGCTACGTCGAGCTGGCTCGCGCGCTCGGGGTCCCCGTCGGCGGCTCCGCGCCGCTGGCCGAGGTCCGCGCCGCGGTGCTCGCGCTGCGGCGGGCCAAGGGCATGGTGCTCGACCCCACCGACCCGGACGCGACGAGCGCCGGCTCGTTCTTCACCAACCCGATCCTCGACGGCGACGCGTTCGCCGCGCTCGAGCGGCGCGTCGCCGCGCAGCTCGGGCCCGAGGCCCGCCTCCCGCGCTGGCCCGAGCCCGACGGGCGCATGAAGACCTCGGCCGCCTGGCTCATCGAGCGCGCCGGCTTCGCCCGCGGCCACGGCGACCCGGTGACGGTGGCGATCTCGTCCAAGCACTCGCTCGCCCTGACCAACCGCGGCGGCGGGACCACCGCGCAGCTCGTGGCGCTGGCCCACGAGATCGCCGGCGGCGTCCGCGAGCGCTTCGGCGTGGACCTCACGCCCGAGCCCGTCTTCGTCGGCCACGCGTGGGACGGCGCGCCGGCCCGCATCGGCTGAGCGCCGCCGCGCGACGGTCAGCCCGCTGCCGAAGGACAGTCCACCGGCATCGGGCGTGTTGCATGGTTCGCGTACTGGCAGTTCGACGCTGCCGGCACGCAGGTCTGGATAGGAGGAGATCATGCCGCTCCACGCCGACGACACACCCTCGAGTCCCACTGCCGCCGGATCCGCGACACCCGTCCCGCCCGAGCAGGCGCGGCAGGAGCTGGACGCCCGCACGCGCGGCGCTCGCTTCGACCGCTCCGCCCGCCGCGCCCAGGTCGAGATGGCGCGCGAGCTGATGCGGGCCGCCCGGCGCCGCCGGGCCGTTCGCGTGCCCCGCCCGTAGGGACCGAGCCCGGTCGGCCGCGCCGGCCCCTCGGGACCGGCGCGGGCGCCGCAGTGCTCAGCGGATGTGCATCCCGCTGATCGCGCGCGAGATCACGAGGCGCTGGATCTCCGAGGTGCCCTCGAAGATCGTGTAGATCTTCGCGTCGCGGTGCCAGCGCTCCACGGGGTACTCGCGGGTGTAGCCGTTGCCGCCGAGGATCTGGATCGCCCGCTCGGTGGCCCAGACGGCCACCTCGCCGGCCTTGAGCTTGCTCATCGAGCCCTCCGCGTTCTCGAAGCGGTGGCCCGCCCGGCCCATCCAGGAGGCGCGCCACACCAGCAGCCGCGCCGCGTCGATCTCCATCTTCATGTCGGCCAGCGCGAAGGCGATCGCCTGGTTCTCGATGATCTTGCGGCCGAACTGCTCGCGCTCCTTGGCGTAGTCGAGCGCGTACTCATAGGCGGCCCGGGCGATCCCGATCGCCTGGGCGCCGACCGTCGGGCGGCTGGCCTCGAAGGTCTGCATCGCCGCCTGGGCCTTGCCGCGCTTGCCCTCGCGCACCCGCGCGAGGCGCTCGTCGAGCTTCTCCTTGCCGCCGAGGACGTTGCCGGCGGGGATGCGGCAGTCGTCGAGGAAGACGTCGGCGGTGTGCGAGGCGCGCAGGCCGTGCTTGGAGACCTTGGTGCCCTGCGAGATGCCCTTGGCCTCGCTCATCGGGACGACGAACGCGGCGTGGCCGCGCGACCCGAGCTCCGGGTCGACGGTCGCGATCACGACGTGCACGTCGGCGATGCCGCCGTTGGTCGCCCACGCCTTCTGGCCGTTGAGGACCCACTCGTTCGTGGCCTCGTCGAACTTCGCCCGCGTGCGCACGTTGGAGACGTCGGAGCCCGCGTTGGGCTCGCTGGCGCAGAAGGCGGCGACCTTCACGTCGTCCGGCGTGCCGAAGCAGCGCGGGATCCACTCGCCGATCTGCTCACCGGTGCCCTGGCCGAAGATCGCGGCGACGGCCAGCGAGGTGCCCATGATCGCCATGCCGATCCCGGCATCGCCCCAGAACAGCTCCTCGTTGACGATCGGGAGCAGCAGCCCCGACGGGTCGCCGAAGAACTGCGCCAGGCCCTCGAAGCCGTAGAGGCCGATCTTCGCCGCCTCCTGG
The DNA here is from genome assembly GCA_025928415.1 of Solirubrobacteraceae bacterium. Lineage (GTDB taxonomy): Bacteria > Actinomycetota > Thermoleophilia > Solirubrobacterales > Solirubrobacteraceae > Paraconexibacter. The sequence continues at coordinate 4,618 of JAICJK010000106.1, forward strand.
ATGATCGGCCACGGCGTCGCCTCCTTCTCGTCCCACTCGTGGGCGGCAGGCCGCATGACGTCAGCGGCGAAGCCGTGCACCCAGTCGCGGATGTCCTTCTGGTCCTGGCTGAGCTCGAGGGTGAACAGCGGGCCTTCGGCCTCGCCGCCGGCCGCCGCGGCGGCGGCGTCTGCCGTGCTGGCTTCCATGAAGAGGGGTCCTTTCGGGACGGGGAGAACGTCCGATCGTAGCGCCTACCGAACGATGGTGTTCATCAGACTCTGTGCCATAGGGCACTGTTCCCCAGCCCCTCGCGGACGATGCGTCCCTCGCCCGCCGCGGCGATCAGCGCCTCCTCGGCCGCGTCGTCGTCGGCGTCGGTGAGGTGCTTGGCGAGCAGGCCCGCGACCTCGCGCGTGGTGAGGGCGTAGGGGAACGCCTCCAGCGCCTCGACGGGATCCCCGGCGGGCGGCCGGCGCTCCAGCGTCGGGTCGAGGTTGGCGATGCAGACGTCGTAGGCCTCGACGGGCTGGAAGCCGCCGGCCTCGAGCATCCGCCCGTCGGCGTGGGTGAACTGCAGCGACGGGGCGGTGAAGCGCACCGCGCCGTCGGAGTTCGCGGCCTTGCCCTGGAACTCCGTGGGCGAGCCCTCGGCCGTGCGCGTGCGCGCGCGGTCCGCCTGGTAGTCGGCCTCGACCTGCGGGTCGCCGAGCGCGGCGACGACGGCGTCGGCGTCGAGGCCCTCGACGCGCGCGAGCGCCGCGCGGATGCCGTCGTCGGTGTCGAACAGCAGCGTCGAGGTGAACTGGGCGAACTGCAGCGCGCGCAGCGCCGCGTCCTCGCGGGCGGGGTCGAGCCGGCGCACGGCGACGAGCGCGCGGCAGGCGCGGCCGGTGGCGGACACGCGCTCCTTGGGCTGGGTGGCGAACGGCATCCCCAGGCGGCGGAAGCGCCGGTAGCCCTGCGTCATCGCGGCCGGCGTGTACCCGCGGTCGACGTAGCGCTGCGGGTCCTCGGCGAGGCCGATCATCACCGTCGTCCAGTCGAGCTGGTCGCCGTAGCGCCAGCGCAGGACGGCCAGATGCGGCGAGGCGGAGTAGGCCCAGGGGCAGCCGGGGTCGGTGTAGTGCGTGACGGCGATGGGGGCGGACATCGCTCTATGGTTGCACCCGCAACGTCCCGGCCTCGTCCGGGGCGAACGGACCGGGCCCGCCGCGGCCCGGGCTCAGGCCAGGTTCGAGCGCCGCGGGTAGGCGACGGACGGGTCGGTCAGGACGTTGACGAGGGCCGGGCGGCCGCTCTCGAAGGCACGCGCGAGCGCGGGCTTGACCTGCTCGGGCCGCTCGACGAGCTCGCCGTGGCCGCCGAGCGCCTCGACCACCTGGTCGTAGCGCGTGCCGGGCCGCAGCTCGGCGGCGACCGAGTAGCCGTAGAGGAACTCCATCGGGTGCTTCTCGAGCCCCCAGATGCCGTTGTTGCCCATGACGCCGACCACGTCGACGCCGTGACGGGCGAGCGTGTCGAACTCCATCCCGCTGAAGCCGAAGGCGCCGTCGCCCAGCAGCAGGACGACCTGCCGGCCGGGGTGCGCGAGCTTGGCCGCCAGCGCGTAGCCCGGCCCGGAGCCCAGGCAGCCGAACGGCCCGGGGTCCAGCCAGCAGCCCGGCTCGTAGGAGTCGACGACGCGCCCGGCGTAGGAGACGAAGTCGCCGCCGTCGCCGATGACGATCGCGTTGCGGTCCAGCACCTCGCCGAGCTCCTTGTACAGGCGCATCGGGTGCAGCGGCGCGCGCGGATCGTCGAGCTCGGCGCGCTCGGCGGCGCGCTTCTCGTCCTCGCGGGCGCGCAGGTGCGCGACCCAGGCGCTCGTGTCCGCCCCGCCCGCCGTCCCCGCGCGCAGGTCGTCGAGGATGCCCGGCAGCCCGCCGGTGAGCTGGGCGGCGACCGGCCGCGGCTGCTCGCGCACGGGCTCGGCGCGGTCGATCACGACGATGTCGGTCTCCTCGCCGAAGGCCGCGCCGAAGCCGAGGCGGAAGTCCATCGGGACGCCGACGACCAGCGCGACGTCGGCGCCCTTCAGCCCGTCCGAGCGGGCGCGCGAGAAGAACAGCTCGTGGTCGGCGGGCACGCAGCCGCGGGCCAGCCCGTTGAGGAAGACCGGGATGCCCCGCTCCTGGGCGAGCGCGAGCAGCGCGTGCTCGCCGTGGCCCCAGTAGAGGTTCGTCCCGGCCATGATCACGGGCCGCTCGGCCTCGCGCAGCAGCGCGATCGCGCGCTCGAGATCGCCCGAGTCCGGCGCGGGGCCGGCCGCGGCGTCGGGCAGCGCGAGGCCGCCCTCCGGCTCCGGCGCCTCGGAGAACACGAGGTCCATCGGGAAGTCGAGGAAGGTGGGGCCCGAGTGCGGCGTCATCGCCGCGACGAGCGCCTCGTCGACCAGGCCGGGGATCTCCTCGGTCGTGTCCGGCGTGGCCGCGAGCTTCGTGAGCGGGCGGACGAACGGCACGTGGTCGATCTCCTGCAGCGAGCCCATGCCCCAGCGCATGGCCGGCGCGCGGCCGCCGAGGATCAGCACCGGCGAGCCGTTCTGCTGCGCGGAGGCGATCGCGCTCATGCCGTTGGTGACGCCGGGCCCGGCGGTGAGCGCGGCGACGCCGGGCTGCCGGGTCACCTTCGCCCAGCCCTCGGCGGCGAACGCGGCGGCGGACTCGTGGCGGACGTCGACGATGTCGATGCCCTCCTCACGGCAGCCGTCGTAGATCGAGAAGATGTGGCCGCCGGAGAGCGTGAAGAGCTTGGTGACGCCGTGCGCCTTCAGGCGCTTGGCGATCAGGCGGCCGCCGTGGAGCCGGGTCTGCTGCTCGGTGGGGGTGGACATGA
>JAICJK010000113.1 GCA_025928415.1 Solirubrobacteraceae bacterium
GCGGATGGTCCTCGAGGCGGACGCGCGCGCGTGCGCGGACGAGGTCATCGTCATCGCCGCCGCGCTGTCGATCCAGGACCCGCGCGAGCGCCCGGCCGACCGGGCCCAGGCCGCCGACGCCGGCCACGCGCGCTTCGCGGACCCCGGCGAGGCGTCGGACTTCCTCGCGCTGGCGAACCTGTGGCGCTACGTGCGCGAGCTCCAGCGCGAGCTGTCCGGCAACCAGTTCCGGCGCCGGTGCAAAGCAGAGTTCCTGCACCACCTGCGCATCCGCGAGTGGCAGGACCTCGTCGCGCAGCTGCGCCAGGCCGCCCGGCAGGTCGGCGTGACGCGCAACCAGACCCCGGGGGACGCCGAGCAGATCCACGTCGCGCTGCTGGCCGGCCTGCTGTCGCACGTCGGGATGCGCGACGCGCAGCGGCGCGACTACCTGGGCGCCCGCGGGGCGCGCTTCGCCCTCTTCCCCGGCTCGTCGCTGGCCCGGCGGCCGCCGAGCTGGGTCGTGGTCGCCGAGCTCGTGGAGACCTCGCGCCTGTTCGGCCGCACGGCGGCGCGCATCCAGCCGGGCTGGGTCGAGCCGCTGGCCGGCCATCTGCTCAGGCGCACGTGGGCACAGCCGCGCTGGGACCGCCGGCGGGCGTCCGTCGTGGCCACGGAGCGCGCGACGCTCTACGGCCTGCCGGTCGTCGCGGGCCGCACGGTGGCCTACGGCGCCATCGACCCGGTCCTCTCCCGCCAGGAGCTCCTGCGCCACGCGCTCGTCGAGGGGGACTGGGATGCGCGCCACGCCTTCCTCGAGGAGAACCGCCGCCGGGTCGCGGAGGTGCGCGCGCTGGAGGACCGCGTGCGGCGGCGCGACCTGCTCGCGGGCGACGACGCGCTGGTCGCCTTCTTCGACGAGCGGGTGCCGGCCGGCGTCGTCTCCGGCGCGCACTTCGACCGCTGGTGGAGGGACGCGCGCCGGGAGGACCCGGACCGGCTGACCTACTCGCGCGAGCTGCTGCTCGGCGGTGACGGCGCCCGCGCGGCCGACCCGCGGGCGCTGCCCGACGCCTGGCGCCAGGGCGAGCACGCGCTGCGGCTCTCCTACCGCTTCGACCCGTCCAGCGACGCCGACGGCGTGACGGCGCACGTGCCGCTCGCGCTGCTCGGCGGCCTGCGCCCGACCGGCTTCGACTGGCTGGTCCCCGGCCTGCGCCACGAGCTGGTGATCGCACTGCTGCGCGCGCTGCCCAAGGACCTGCGGCGCCCGCTGGTCCCGATCCCGGACGCCGCCGAGCGGCTGCTGGCCGCGATGCGGCCGCGCAGCGGGCCGCTGACCGAGGTGCTGGCCGCCGCGCTGGAGGCCACGCGCGGCGTCCGCGTGCCGGCCGGGACGTGGGATCTCGCCGCGCTCCCGCCGCACCTCCGGATGACCTTCCGGGTCGAGGACGAGGACGGCGCGCCGTTGGCCGAGGGCTTCGACCTCGACGCGCTGCGCGAGGCGCTGCGCCCGCGCCTGCGGGCGCGGCTGGCGGCCGCGGCCCCGCAGCTCGAGCGTCACGGGCTGCGCGCGTGGGAGCTCGGCGCGCTCCCGCGCGAGGTGGGGCTGCCCGGCACCGGCGACGGCGTCCGCGCCTACCCCTCGCTCGTCGACGAGGGGGACGCCGTGGGCGTGCGGATCCTCGACACGCCCGCCGCGCAGGCCGCGGCGATGCGCGCCGGCACGCGCCGCCTGCTCGCGCTGACGGTGCCCTCGCCCGTGCGCTTCGTGCAGGACCGCCTGCCGCTGCCCGCGCAGCTCGCGCTCGCCGGCGCGCCGTACCCGAGTCCCGCGGCGGTGCTCGAGGACGTGGCCGCCGCGGCGATCGACGCGCTCGTGGACGAGGCGGGCGGGCCGGCGTGGGACGCGGCGTCCTTCGCGCGGCTGCGCGACCACGTCGCCGGCGAGCTGGCCGACCGGACGGCCGCGCTGGCCGAGGGCGTGGCGCGGGTGCTCGATCTCGCGCGCGAGGTGCAGGGCCGCCTGGACGGCCTGAGCGCCGCGCCGCTGCAGGACGCGCGCAGCGACGTGCAGGCCCAGCTGCACCGCCTGGTGCGCCCGGGCTTCGTGGCCGACGCCGGCGCGGCGCGGATCGCCGACGTCGAGCGCTACCTGCGGGCGGCGGCGCAGCGCCTCGAGCGCCTGCCGGGCGCCCTGGGCGCCGACCGCGACCGGCTGGCCGTGGTCGCCGGGCTCGAGGACCTGCTGGCCGCGCGCCTGGCCGCGTGGCCCGGCGGCGGACCGCCGCCCGAGGTCGCCGAGGTCCGTTGGCTGCTCGAGGAGCTGCGGGTCTCCCTGTTCGCCCAGGCGCTGGGCACGCGGCGCGGCGCCGGGCCGATCTCCGCCAAGCGCATCCGCCGGCTGCTCGACGCGCTCCCGAGCCCCGCGCACGGCTATCGATAGTGTCGGCGCCGCGATGCCCGAGCAGACGAGCACAGTGCCGCCGTCCGCGGTCGGCGGGGCGCACGCCGCCCCGGGGGCCTCGCGGGCCGGCGTGTTCGTCGCCCTCGCGCTCGCCTCGATCGCGCTGCGGCCCGAGCTCGTCGGGCTCGGGCCGCTGCAGGGCGACGTGCGCGACGGGCTCGGGATCTCCCGCGCGGCCTTCGGCGTCCTCAGCGCGCTGCCGCTGGTGGGGATGGGCGTCTTCGCGCTCGGCGCGGGCCGGCTCGCCGCGCGCCTGGGGACCAGGACGGCCGTCGGCCTGGCGTTGTGGGGGATCGTCGCCGGGTCGCTGCTGCGCTCGGCCGCGCCGAGCTATGCGCTGGTGGTCGCCGCCACGGTGCTGCTCGGCGCGGGTCTGGGGCTCGGCAACGCGCTGCCCTCGCTCGTGGTCAAGGAGCGGCTGGCGGGCGAGGCGACGCGCGCGACCGCCACGTACACGACCGGCATCCAGGTCGGCGCCGCGCTGGCCGCGGTGCTCGTGGTCCCGCTCGCCGACGCGTTCGGCGGCTGGCGCGGCTCCCTGGCGATCCTGGCGCTCCTGCCGGCGGTGGCCGCCGTGTCGTGGCCGCTGCTGGTCGGCCATCTGGAGGCGCCCGCGCGGCCCGCGGGGCGCCTGGCGCGCGCGGCGCACCCCGGGCCGGCGCTGCCGCGGCTGCGCCTGGCCGCGACGCTCGCCTGCATGAGCTGCGTGTACTACGGGGTGGTCGCGTGGCTGGCGGCGGACCTGGTCGACGCGGGCTGGAGCGCGGCGGCGGCCGGCGTGGCGCTCGGCCTCCTGGGAGCGGTCTCGATCCTCTCGACGATCGTCTTCGGCGTGTTCGGGGACCGCGTCGGCAGCCGCCGGGGCTGGGTCGCGGCGGGGCTGTGCGGGATGCTGCTCGGCGTCGCCGGCCTCATCGCGCTGCCGGCGCTCGGGCTCGCCTGGGCGGCGTCGATCGGGCTCGGCAACGGCGCCGGCTTCGGCGCGACGATGACGCTGCCGCTCGACCTCGTCGAGGACCCGGCGATGGTGGCCTCGCTGATGGGCCCGATGCTCTGCGGCGGCTACGTGATCGGCGCCGCCTCACCGCCGGTCCTCGGGCTGCTGCGCGACGCGACCGGCGGCTTCGCGACCGGCTTCGTCGTGCTCTCCGTCCTGTCGCTGATCGCGATCGCGCTCACCCGCTCGCGCGCGTTTCGCTGACGCGCCCGGTGCGTTCCTCGCCGCGCCCTGCGGCGAGCCGCGGGACGAGCGCGACGATCGCCGCCGAGGCGAGCACCAGCGCGGCGGCGGCGACGACGAGCGCCGCGTGGAGCCCGGCGACCCACGCATCGGCGACCGCGCCGGTCAGCGCGCCGGCGTCGGCGTCCGCGCCGGCCCCGGCGCGGGCGAGGATGATCGTCCCGAGCACGGCGACGCCGAACGTCTGCCCGAGCTGGCGGGTCGCGTTGTGGATCGCCGAGGCCATGCCGGCGTCCTGCGTGCGGACCGCCGAGATCGCGGTGACCGTCATCGGCGGCAGCGCGAGGCCCGTCCCGACCCCGAGCAGCGCGAAGGCCCACCAGAACTCCGCGACCGGGGTGCCGGGCTGCAGGCGCAGCAGCGACAGGATCGCCGCGAAGGCGACCGCCATGCCCGCGAGGATCGGCGGCCGGGCCCCGAGCCGCGCGGTCAGCCGGCCGGCGAGCGGCGCGCACGCGGCCGTCAGGACGCCCTGGGGCAGCAGGCACAGGCCGGCCTGGAGCGCCGAGCGGCCCTGCACCTGCTGGAAGAACACGGAGAAGTAGACCGCCAGGCCGGTCAGCGCGCCGTACAGCGTGGCGGCGCCGAGGTTCGCGCCGACGAACGGCCGGTGGCGCAGCAGCGCGAGCTGCACGAGCGGCGCCGGGTGGCGCGCCTCGTGGACGGCGAAGGCCGCCCCGAGCGCCACGGCGCCGCCGAAGGCGCCGAGGACGGCGGGCGACGCCCAGCCCAGATCGCGGCCCTCGATGACGCCGAACACGAGCAGCGCGACGGCGAACGTCAGCAGCACCGCGGCGGCGCCGTCGAAGCGGTGCGCCGGGGCCGCCGGGCGGTCCCGCGGGATGCCCCGCAGGCCCAGCACGGCGAGCACCACGCAGATCGGGACGTTGACGCCGAACACCCAGCGCCAGCCGAGCGCCTGCACCACCAGGCCGCCGAGCAGCGGGCCGAGCGCCAGCCCGAGGCCGGAGCCGCCGCCCCACAGGCCGATCGCGCGGGCGCGCGACGCCGACGTCGTGTAGACGGTCGTCACGATCGCGAGCGACGCGGGCAGCACGAGCGGCGGCCCGAGCGCCTGCACGACCCGCCCGGCGATCAGCCACTCCACGCTGGGGGCGACCGCGCACCACAGCGAGCCCGCCGCGAACAGCGTCAGGCCGCCCAGGAACGCCGCGCGCCGCCCGCGGCGGTCCCCGACCACGCCGCCGGCGACGAGCAGCGAGGCGAACACGAGGACGAACGCGTCGACGACCCACTGCAGCTCGGTGCCGCCGGCGCCGAGGTCGCGCCCGAGCGACGGCAGCGCGACCGCGACCACGGTCGCCGAGGCGACCGACAGCACCTGCGCCGCGGTGACGGTCGCGAGCACCCGGCCGGGCCGGGGCGCGGCCGGCCCGGAGAGGAGCTGCGCGGCGGGCACCGGCCGAGGCTATTGGTCGCCGGAGCCCGCCGCCCCGCGGGCGCCTCCGCGCCCCGGTCGGCCGGGGCCGTTACGGTGACGGGACTGCCCCCGGGGACGTCCCCCGCGGTCAGATCGCTCCCACCGGCCACCACGACGACTGGAGCAGGACATGCCGAGACCGATCACGCTGTTCACCGGCCAGTGGGCGGACCTCACGCTCGACGAGGTCGCCGCCAAGTGCGCGTCCTGGGGCTACGACGGCCTCGAGCTCGCCTGCTGGGGCGATCACTTCGAGGTCGACCGCGCGCTCGCCGAGCCCGGGTACGCGCGCGACCGGCGGGCGCTGCTCGAGCGTCACGGGCTCGGCTGCTGGGCGCTCGGCAACCACCTGGTCGGGCAGGCCGTCTGCGACCCGATCGACGAGCGCCACCGCGCCGTCCTGCCGCCCGAGGTGTGGGGCGACGGCGACCCGGAGGGCGTCCGGCGGCGCGCCGCCGAGCGCATGCAGGACACCGCCCGCGCCGCCGCCCAGTTCGGCGTCGAGGTCGTGACCGGGTTCACCGGGTCGGCGGTCTGGCACCTGCTCTACTCGTTCCCGCCCAACGACTGGGCCGTCGTCGAGCGCGGCTATCAGGACTTCGCCGAGCGCTGGGGGCCGATCATCGACGTCTTCGACGCCGAGGGCGTGCGCTTCGCGCTCGAGGTCCACCCGACCGAGATCGCCTACGACTTCGTCACGACGCGCAAGACGCTCGCCGCGATCGACCGCCGCCCCGGCGTCGGGATCAACCTCGACCCCAGCCACTTCATCCCGCAGTTCCTCGACCCGGTCGCGTTCGCCGCCGAGTTCGCCGACCGGATCTACAACGTCCACGTCAAGGACTCGCAGGTGACGCTGGACGGGCGGCGCTCGATCCTCGGCTCGCACGTCGACTTCGGCGAGCCCGACCGCGGCTGGACGTTCGTCTCGCCCGGCCACGGCGACGTGGACTTCGAGGCGCTGTTCCGCGCGCTGAACCGGATCGGCTACGAGGGCCCGCTCTCGGTCGAGTGGGAGGACTCGGGGATGGACCGCGACTGGGGCGCCCCGGACGCCGCCGCCTTCCTGCGGCGAACCGACTTCTCGCCCTCGCAGGTCGTCTTCGACGCCGCCTTCCAGGGCCCGGGCTCGTGAGTGAAGGCGGCATCGGCGCGCCGGCCGGCGCGGCGCCGGCGGCCGGCGAGCTCGAGCACATCGGCGTGGGCATGCTCGGCTACGCGTTCATGGGCAAGGCGCACGCCAACGCGCTCAGGACGCTGGCCTACATGACCTGGCCGCCGCCCTACGTGCCCGATCTCGTCGCGGTGGCCGGTCGCAACGAGGCGGGGGTGGCCGAGGCGGCGCGGCGCTACGGCTTCGAGCGCGCGGTCACCGACTGGCGCGAGCTCGTCGACGACCCGCGCGTCCAGGTCTTCGACAACGTCGCGCCCAACGGCCTGCACGGCGAGCCGACGATCGCGGCCGCCGAGGCGGGCAAGCACGTCATCTGCGAGAAGCCGCTCGGGCGCGACGCCGGCGAGGCCCACGAGATCTGGCAGCGCACGCGCGCCGCCGGCGTCAAGCACCTGTGCGCGTTCAACTACCGCTTCGTCCCCGCGGTGCGGCTCGCGCGCGAGATGATCGAGGCCGGCGAGCTGGGCGAGATCCGCCACTTCCGCGGCAGCTACCTGCAGGACTGGCTCGCCGACCCGGCCACGCCCGTGAGCTGGCGGCTGCAGGCCGGCGACGCGGGGTCGGGCGCGCTGGGCGACATCGGCGCCCACGTCATCGACCTCGCGCGCTACCTGGTCGGCGAGATCGCGTCGGTGAGCGCGCTCACGCGGACGTTCGTCGGCGACCGGCCCGGCGGCCGCGTCAGCGTCGACGACGCGTTCGCGTCGATCGTCGCCTTCGAAGGCGGCGCGGCCGGGACGATCGAGGCCTCGCGCTTCGCCGTCGGGCGCAAGAACGCGCTGACCTGGGAGATCAACGGCGCCAAGGGCTCGATCCGCTTCGACCTCGAGCGCCTCAACGAGCTGCAGGTCCACCTCGCGGGCTCGTCGCCCGGGGCGCGCGCGCAGGGCTTCCGCACCGTCCTGGTCTCAGAGCCCGACCACCCGTTCTGGGCGCACTGGTGGCCGCAGGGGCACATCATCGGCTGGGAGCACACCTTCGTGCACGAGCTGCACCACTTCCTCACGGCGATCCGCAC
>JAICJK010000013.1 GCA_025928415.1 Solirubrobacteraceae bacterium
CTCGCGGACCCCGAGGTCGGCGTGGTCGGCTGCGTCGGGGCGCGCGGAGTGCGAAGCATCGCCTGGTGGGAGGGCGCGGTCGCGGGCGGCGCGGTCACCCACCTCTACCAGGAGCACGGCGGGGGGACCCTGCCCGCGTACTCCTGGACGGGGCCCGTCGCCCCGCCCGGCGAGGTCGACGCCGTCGACGGCTTCCTGATGGTGCTCTCGCCCTGGGCCGTGCGCAACATCCGCTTCGACGAGGCGCTCGACCTCGGCCACGGCTACGACGTGGACTACTGCCTGCAGGTCCGCGAGGCCGGCCACCGCGTCGTCGCCGCGGACCTCGCGGTGACCCATCACCGCTCGCTCGAGCTCATCTCCGACCTCGACATGTGGGTCGAGGCCTACGTCAAGGTCGCCGAGAAGTGGGACGGCCGCATCCCGGGTGCCGACGGCGCCGCCGGCGACCGGGCCGGCGAGGACTGGGAGGACCGGGCCCGCCGGGCCGAGGCCGAGCGCGAGGCGGAGCGGGCCGTGGCCTACGGCCACGCCTTGCATCGCGACGCCCGCGTCCTGTCCCTGGAGCGCGAGCTCCAGCAGATCACCCAGACCCGCTCGTGGCAGCTCACGACGCCCCTGCGGCGCCTCAACAAGCTTCGCGCCGAGCGGCGCGAGGCATGACCGATCCTCCACGTTCGTCCTGTCGCAAGACGGCGAACACACCTCTAGACTGCGCGCGCACATGACCGAGATGACCCAGCTTGACCCCTATCAGAGCGACCCCGACCGGTGGGGGACGTCCCTCGCGCAGGTCGCGGAGATCATGCGGCCGGTGCTCGACGCATCGGGGGCCGAGTCCATCGTCGAGGTCGGCGCGTTCGCCGGCGACCTGACCCGGGTCCTGGTCCAGTGGGCGACGGGCGCGGGGGCAACGGTCGGCGCCGTCGATCCGTCCCCCCAGCCCGGCCTGGTCAAGCTCGCCGAGGAGCACCCCGAGGTGGCGCTCATCCGCGAGACGAGCCTCGAGGCGCTCCCGCACATCGACCTTCCGGACGCCTTCGTCATCGACGGGGACCACAACTACTGGACGGTCAGCGAGGAGCTGCGGCTCATCGCCGAGCGGGCGGGCGACGAGCTGCCCCTGCTGCTGTTCCACGACGTCTGCTGGCCGCACGCCCGGCGCGACGACTACTTCGCGGCCGACCTCATCCCCGAGGACTACCGCCAGCCCGTCGCCGATGGCGACGGCGGCATCTTCCCCGGCGAGCCGGGCCTGCGCCGGAACGGCGGGCTGCCCTACCCGCGCTCGGCCGTCAGCGAAGGCGGCCCGCGCAACGGGGTGCTCACGGCGATCGAGGACTTCGTCGACGCCCGGGAGGACCTGCGGCTCGTCGTCGTTCCGGCGTTCTTCGGCTTCGGCGTCGTCTGGCGCCTCGACGCGCCCTACGCCGACGACCTCGCACGGATCCTCGACCCGTACGACCGCCACCCGGTCCTCGAGCGGCTGGAGGCCAATCGCGTCCATCACCTGGCCCTGGGCCAGACCCGAGCGGCGGAGATCTGGAAGCACCAGGAGCGCCAGGCGCGCCAGGAGGCCGTGCTGCGCCGGCTGCTGGAGTCCAGCGCCTTCTCGATCGCCGAGCGCCTGTCGCGCCTGCGCGAGCGGGTCGGGGTGGGCAGCGAGTACCCGGTCGTGTCCAAGGAGGACGTCCGCCGGGCCTTGGAGGAGTAGCGCGAGGACCATGCTGGCCACCACGCGACGACAGACCGGCTGATGGACCAAGTCGCGGGCGGCGGACCGCGCCCCCCGGCCGTGACCGTCATGGCGGGGAACGCGGACGTCCCTGACGCGGTCGCCCCGCCGCCGGGGCACCCGCGCTTCCCGCTGATGGACGCGCTGAGGGCCCTTGCGTCGCTGTCCATCGTCGTCGTCCACGCCGCGTTCCTGTCCGGGTTGTTCTTCGGCAGGACCTCGGTGCGGGGGCTCGTCGCGCACCTCGACTTCGGGGTGACCCTGTTCTTCCTGCTGTCCGGCTACCTGCTCTACCGGCCGTTCCTGGCCGCGCGCATCCTCGGGGCGCCGCGCACCCGCGTACGCGACTACGCGCGGCGGCGGTTCCTGCGGATCGCGCCGGCCTACTGGCTGGCGCTCACCGTGCTGGCCATCGTGCCCGGGATCTACGGCGTGTTCAGCAGCAACTGGTGGGTGTACTACGGGCTCCTGCAGAACTGGCCCCTCTACACGAAGACCGGCGGCTGCGCCGTCGACCAGTTCCGCTGCGGCATCTCGCCCACGTGGACGCTCTCCATCGAGGTCCTGTTCTACGCGGCGCTGCCGTTCTACGCCATCGCGATGGCGAACCTGGCCCGGCGCCTGCGCCGCGTGCCGTGGCTGGCCCTCGAGGGCGCTGCGCTTGTGACTCTGGCCGTGTACTCCGTCCTGATCCAGGGCCTGAAGGTCCACTACAGCCCATACCTGTTCTTCTCGCCGCTGGGCCGCGGCTGGTGGTTCGCCCTCGGCATGGGGCTGGCGGCGCTCTCGGTGTGGGCCGAGCAGCGCGGGCGCACCCCCGAGCCGTTGCGGACGATGGCGTCGCATCCCGGGCTGCTCTACGTCGTCGCCGCGGCGCTGTACGTGGTGCCGGCGCTCGCCATCTTGCCGCCGTCGCCGCTGGGCGCATTCCCCGCCGGCTCGATGAGCGACTACGTCGGCGAGTACGTGCTGTTCGGCGTGATCGCCCTGCTCCTCGTCCTGCCGGCGGTCTTCGGCACCGACATCACCGTCGGCTGGCCGCGGCGCCTGCTCAGCCACCCGGTGCTCAGCTGGCTCGGCCTCATCTCCTACGGCGTCTTCCTCTGGCACTACCCGATCATCCTCGGGCTGCGTGACCTGGGCGTGCCCGGGTGGATTCCCAGCGCGGAGTTCCCGGTCCTGCTCGTCGCCACGCTGGCGCTGACCATCCCCTGTGCCGCGCTGAGCTACTACCTCGTCGAACGCCCGATCATGCGGCGCAAGCGGGCCCTGCCCGCCGCCGTCCCCACCCGCCCCGCGGGGCTCGCGGCGGGCTGATGGGCGCCACCGAGCCCCTCGGGGCCGGGTCCCAGACGATGGGCAGGGCGGCGGATCGCCGCACGGTGTCCTCGCCGACGCCCGCGGCGGGCACGCGGGGCAACGTCCTCGCACCGGCCCTCGTCGGGCTCGTCACGCTCCTCGCGCTGCTGCTGCGCCTCAAGGGGATCGACCAGACGCTGGTGGCCGACGAGAACTTCACGTACTCGATCATCAGCCGCAACGGGGTCGCGGGGGTCTGGCACGACGTGTACCACACGTCGATCACGCCGCCGCTGCATTACTACCTGGCGTGGCTGTCGGTGCAGTTCGGCGGCGACAGCACCGTCCTGGTGCGCCTGCCGTCGCTGGTCTTCGGCACGGCGCTGGTCCCGCTGGTGTTCCTGCTCGGGCGGCGCGTCGGCGGCGTGACGGCGGGGATGGCGGCGGCGGTGATCATCGCGCTGGGCCCGTTCTCGATCTGGTACTCCGACGAGGCCCGGGCGTACGCGACCATGATGTTCCTGGTCGCCCTCTCGACCTATGCGCTGCTGCGAGCGCTGGACGGCGGTTCGCGGCGCTGGTGGGCGGTGTGCGGGGTGTGCGGCTGTGCGGCGCTCTGGTCGCACTACACCGCCGTCTTCGTGCTGGTCGCGCAGGGGGCGTGGGTCGTCTGGGTCCACCGGGAGCGCGCACGGGAGCTCCTGATCACCTACGGGCTGCTGGGCCTGGCCTACCTGCCATGGCTGCCCGGCTTCCTGGCCCAGCGGAAGAACAAGATCGGCATCGGGATCATCGACGAGTCCGGCCCGGTGAGCCTGGGGGCGCTCGTCCGGCTTCCGCTGCAGACGCTGATCGGACATCCCGCAGTCGGCCTCGGGACCTTCCCCGGCGCGGCGGTCGGCTTCGCGCTGCTCGCCGTCGCCATCGTGCTCGCGCTCGCCGCCGCGGCCTTCGCGAAGGGCGCGCTCCGCCCTCCCTCGCTGCGGTCCGAGCCGGGTCTGGTGCTGATCCTGACGCTGGCCACGCTCGCGGGGCTGCTGCTGTACGCCGCCGCCGGATCTTCGTTGTTCCTGCCGCGGAACCTGAGCGCGTCGCTCCCGGCGTTCGCCGTGCTCGTGGGCCTCGTCTTCGCCAGGATCGCCGCTGCGCTGCCGCTCAGCGCAGCGGCCGCCGGAGCCGCGGTCCTCACCGGGCTGCTGGCCGTCAGTGCGGTCAAGAGCCTCGGCGATGACTACCGCCGGGCTCCGTATCGCGAGGCGGCGCGCTACGTCGACCGGGTCGCTGCTCCGGGCGCCCCGGTGGTCGAGGCGCGTCTGGACGTCCTGGGGCCCGACCGACGCCTGCCGCCGACGACGCTCGACGAGTACTTCCAGCGGCGCCACCCCCTGTACCGCACGGGGGCCGTCGCGGCGCCCGCGTGGGCGCAGCTCGCGTCGGGCCGCGACGTCTACCTCGTCACGGCGACGAACTTCCTTCCGACCTCGCTGCTCAAGCTGCAGGCTGGGGTGGCCGGGAGCCCTCCGCGCGGCCTTCTGCGACGGGCAGCGCTGCTCGGGGGCCCCCAGGGCCGGGCGGTCACCCGCGCGACGAAGCTGCTCGCCGGCTTCAACCCGGTCGCGGTGGTGCGGTACCGCGGGCTCGTGACGGGCAGCCTCGCCGGGCGCGGTGACCGGCAGACGATCACCTGGTCGCTCGGCGGGAGGGTCCGCGTCACGCGCGGCGCGGCGCAGGGCGCCGTCGACGGGCTGACGGCCTCGGGCACGCCGCTGCTCATCTCCGGGTGGGCGGTCGACGCGCGCCGCCGCGCGCCCGTCGACTGGGTGCTGTTCTTCGCCGACGGCCGGCTGTTCGCGCTCACCGCCGGCGGCGGCGCCCGTCCCGAGGTGGCCGGGCGCTACGGCCGCGGGGCGCTGTTCACCGGCTTCGGCTTGGCTCCCGCCCCCGCGCCGTCCGACCACGCGAAGATCCGGGCGTTCGCCGTCGTCGGCCACCAGGCCTCCGAGCTGCCGCTGACCGAGCGGGCCAGGCGCGGGCTGCGCGGCGGATGAGGTGCTCCGGCCTCAGCGCGGGCCGTGGCAGACGGCGCACAGGTCGAGGGCCTCGTCGAGGTCCGTCTGGCGGAACTCGAAGTCCTCGGTGGTGATGGCCTGCGCGCGGGGGTCGTCGTCGCCCTTGCGGTAGCGGTTGAGCAGCGCGTCGTAGAGGCGCTGCTTGGCGGTCACGGGGACCAGCCGGCGCAGGCGCAGCGGGTCGAGCCTCAGGAGCTTGTCGAGCTTGACGCGCTCCTCGTCGAAGAACTCCATGTAGCGCGCGGAGCCGAAGAGCCCGTGCACCTCGACCTTGTCGAACCGCGCGCGGCACAGGTCCCGCAGCTCGCGCGGGTCGAACTCGACGTAGTGGTAAGGATCGATGATCTCGTCGGGCC
Source organism: Solirubrobacteraceae bacterium (assembly GCA_025928415.1). Lineage (GTDB taxonomy): Bacteria > Actinomycetota > Thermoleophilia > Solirubrobacterales > Solirubrobacteraceae > Paraconexibacter. The sequence continues at coordinate 5,460 of JAICJK010000013.1, forward strand.
GCCCGAACGTCAGCCGGTTCGGCGTGGCGATCACGGCGACGCCGCCCGGCTCGAGGACGCGGGCGATCTCGGCGATCCCGCGCTCGGGGTCGGGCACGTGCTCGATCGAGTGCAGCGAGAGCACCGAGGGGTAGCTGTCGTCCTCGAAGGGCAGCGCCCGCATGTCCGCCACGACGGTGCGGCGGTCCTGGCCCTCCAGGGCGCCCGCGTCGACGTCGACGCCCACCGTCTCGCGCGGCGCGAGGAGGTGATAGCTGTGCCCGACGCCGCATCCGACGTCCAGGACGGCGCCCGGGCCGAGCCACCGCTCGGCCAGCGCGTAGGTCGCGACATGGCGCTGCCAGGTGGGGTTGAACCCGCCCTCCGGGCTGCTGACCCGCTCACCGCTGATCTTCATGCTCATCCAGGGCTCCTCGCGAACGCCCAGACCTGAACGGGCAGGTCGGGCTCATTGCGTAGTGAATGCCAGCGCCGGTACGCGGGCCAGCGGTCGAAGTTCCGCGCCACGACGCTGCGGTTGCCCCACGAGCCGATCTCGTCGACCTCCAGGCCGGCGCGCTCGAGAAGCGTCCGCAGCCCGCGGGGGGTGAAGCGCCAGTAGTCGTGCATCCCGTACATCGGCAGCTCGTGGACCCGGATCAGGAAGGGCGTGGACACGATGACGTGGCCCCCGGGATTGCACAGCCCGCGCAGGTTCGCGGCGGCGGCGTTGGGATCGACCACGTGCTCGATCACCTGCTCGCAGATGACCACGTCGTAGGTGCCACGGCCGTCCAGCGGTGCGCACAGGTCGAACTCGGGATAGTCCAGGCTCTCGAAGCGCTTCCACGGCAGCGCCGCATACGCGGCCCCGCTGATCTCCGCAGCGGTCAGGTGCTGCGGGCCGAGAGCGTCGATGTGGCGTCGAACCGCCTCGTTGAGCGGGATCCGCTGCCACTGCTCCCCGCCCGCCGTCGCCTCCGGGTACAGCAGCCGATCGCGGGCGCCGCGGGCGCGCGCAGCGAGCTCCGCGGCCTTGCGGGGGACGCGCGGGCTCAGAACGCACCTCGCCACGAGGACGGGATCCGCTCGAGCTGGATCGCGAAGCCCTCGAAGCTCGAGTCGGTCATGAACCAGCGCTCGAAGTCCTGCTCGTCGGTGATCTGGTTGTGCACCGCCCAGCCCTCTTCGGCGTCCTTCTGCGCCCACGGCTTGCGCCCGCGGGTCCGGTGGCGGTCGAGGCAGATGTCGTAGTCCATGCGGTGCAGGTGGATCAGTCGCAGGTCCGGGTCCGGGTTGAAGTGGAAGTCGGCCCGGCCGTGGAAGCCCGGCCGCCACTCGAGGGGCACGGTCGCCAGCGCCGCCTTGTCGTACGCGCCGTTGAAGAACCACCAGTGCCGCTGGTCGAGGATCGGCTCGCCGAGGCGCAGCGGCGGCTCCCGGTCCTTGCGATGGAGGATCTCATAGCCCAGGCAGTTGACCCAGTCCTCGTTGAAGCCGTCGAGGTAGTCGCCCAGGGTCCCCAGCTCCGGGACGGGGGCGATCATCTCGTCCACGTCGGTGACGAGCACCATGTCGACCTTGTCGAGCAGCTCATGCTGGAGGCCCTGGATCGTGTCGACCATCCAGCGGTGATCGACCTCGCCGTGCTCCACCGGGATCCGCACGAACCCGTCGCGCTCGGTCGAGCCGTCGGTGGTCTCGTTGTCGAGGACGTAGATGTCCTCGGGGGCGAAGAACCGCGAGTAGTAGTCCAGCCAGATCGGCAGGAAGATCGACTCGTTGTGCGCCATGGTGATGATGGCCCGGCTCGGCGGCCGTCGCGGCCGGCCGTGCGCGGCGTAGTGCTCGCGGCGCTCTCGCCTGGCCTTCTCGAACCAGGGCGCCATGGGGTGGCTGGGCGTGTCCTGCGGCTCGAGCACCGGGTCGCCCTGCGGCATCTCCCAGGTCATCGGGGCGTCGCGTACAGCAGCTCGACATCCGTGCCGCGCATCGAGGTGTCCTGGTCGACGGCCACCCTGAATCCCCGGCGCTCCAGCTCGCGCGCGACGAGTGCGACGCGCCCGCCCTCGTCATGGATCTCCATGACCACCTGCCCGATCTTCGGCCAGTCCTGCTCCTCGATGCCGGCGAGCACGTCGAGCTCGGCGCGCTCGACGTCGATCTTGAGGAGGTCGACGCGGTCGAGCCCCTCGCGCCGCAGCACCGAGGAGAGCGTGACGAGCTCGCAGGTGAGGGTCTCGGGCTCGTAGCGGCCCTGGGTGCGCTGCTCGGCCTCGTCGGCGCTGGCGCCCAGGTTGACCAGCGCCGTGCGCACCGTGGAGCGGTCGCGCTCCGGATCGGCGTAGAGCCCCGACATCGCCGCCGCGCCCGGGTAGTAGGTGATCGGCACCTGCCCCTGCGCGCGGGACAGGCCCTCCTCGTGGGCGACGCAGGCCGGCAACCCGGCGATGTTGGCGGACAGGATCTCGAAGTTCGGCCGGACGGGCTCGAAGCTGTGCACGAGCCCGGCCCCGCACTGCGTCGCGAAGAACACGGCCGCGACGCCGAAGTTCGCCCCCACGTCAAGCACGACGTCGCCGTCGTCGACCGCGACGCCGTGCTGCAGGTAGGTCAGCTCGCCGGCGATCTCGGCGACCTGGAAGAACAGCTGCGTCGGATCCGGGTGGCTGAGCCTCGCGGCAAGCGCACCGATCCGTTCCTCCTGAGAGCCGAGAACCGTCACGCCATGCCTGCTGTGGGTGGTCGGGATCTAGACCGCGATCGGAGCGTAGTCGGTCGGGAACGCCGACGCCCCGAAGAACCAGTTCTCGATCGCGTACCGCGGCTTCGGCATCGACGGATCCGAGCCGGTCTGGTGGAGGAAGAGCTCGTCGAAGAACAGCGCGTCGCCCGGCTCGAAGATCGGCCGGATGATCTGCTTGCCGCCGGCGGCGGCGGCCTCCTCCGCGCCCCGCTGGGAGACCTGGTAGTCGAGGATCGCCTCGTCGGTCTGTGCGCGCACGAGGTCGTCGAGGCGGCGCGGGACGAGGTCGAGCCCGGGCGACTCGTCGCCGCACCGCGACAGGGACACCCAGAGGTTCAGCGCCCGCACCGGGCCCATGAACGCCCCGTCCTGGTGCCAGGCCCCGGCGATGGACGGGTCCGCCTTGCGCAGGGTGGTCTTGTGGACGGAGAACGCCGCGGGCTCCCCGAGGTAGCCGGCGGCCAGCTCGGGCACGCGGCCGCCGCGGAAGAGCTCCATCATCTCGAAGGCGAGCATGGGGGAGTCGGCGGCGAGCACGCCACCGCCCTCCTTGATCCACGGGCGGGCGTTGACGGGCCCGTAGCGGGTGTGGGGCAGGAACTCCTCGTAGTAGCCCTCGGCATGAGGCGCGCCCTCGTCGTGCTTGTCGCGCTCGGCGAAGGACCGGTCGATCTGCTCGGCGAAGCGCAGCGCGTCATCGCGCGGGAACAGGCCGCGGACCAGCAGGCAGCCGTCGCGCAGCATGCCGGCGCGGATGAGCTCCGGCGTGACGTCCGCCGCGGGGATCTCGGGCAGGCCGTCCGTCTGGGGGAGGCGGTCGAACGCGGGCTCGGGATGCTTCACCCCCTCGGCAGCCTCGTCGAGCAGGCGGATCCCCGCGAGATGGCGCAGGCGCAGCAGCCGCTTGTCGTTCTCGTGGGTCCGCTGGGCCTTGTTGGCCGCGGTCAGCCGCTCGATCTCCGCGAAGAGCTCGGTCGTGGTGCCCGCGAACTCCTCGGGGCTGCCGTAGACCTCCTGCCCGTCGGTCGGCTTGTCGGCGACAGCCGTGGCGCCTCGCTCTGCTTTGTCGTCCTTACGCTTGAACAGCCGCATGCGCGGCACCTTATCCGAGAATCGGTCAGTCGTCAGCCGGGTGCGCCGCCGTCGCGGGCGGCGTGGCCGCGACCGGACGGGCGGGCGCGCCGACCACCGTCGCGCCCGGGGGGACGTCGTGGAGGACGACCGCGTTGGCGCCGACGCTGGCCCCCGCACCGATGCGAACCGGGCCGATGACCTTCGCGCCGGTGCCGATGCTCACGTCGCGCTCGATGATCGCGCCCCGGACGTTGCCGGCGCGCAGCCCGATGGTCACCCACGGAGCGATCACCACGCCGGAGTGGATCTCGACGAGGCCGTCGGCCACGACCTGGCCGTGGATGATGTAGACGCCTGGCCCGACGACGACCGGATCGCCGATCGAGACCTGGGCGACCACCATCGCGAGCCGGTGGGCGAGCCGCGGCAGCAGCGGGATCCCGCGCGCCTGCAGGCGCGTCTTGATCCGGTAGAGCACCTGCGCGAGGAACGCGTCGCTGGTCCACGCGAGACGCACGACCTGCGCCGCCGTGTCGAGCGGGGAGCGGAACTCGGCCCGATCCCCGCGGTAGCCGGCGGTCACTCGCGCGTCGGCGACGATCGCTTCGCGCAGAGGCGGGTGGCGCGCGTGGATCGCCCTCCACATCGCGCGGGCGTCGGGGGCGTCGCCGACCTCGGGAGCCGGTGCGTTCGTCATGGGCGCCAGCTTATTGGTGGGCGTCCGGCCGACGTCACTGCGGGCCGGCGGGCAGACCTCGTGTACGCTCGTGGCCGCTCGGCACAGGGACGGTTGGGCGGGCAAAGCGCGGGTCCGGGAGCGAGGGAGGATCACCAGGTGAGCACAGTCCCGGACAGGATCCTCGATCCGCGATCCGTCGACTCCGGCACGGCCCGTCCGGACCTGCTCGTACGCCTGGACATCGTGCTTCCCGAGGAGCTCGCCGTGGGCGGCGGCACGGCCCTGTTCGTCGCCGGCTGGTGTGTCTGCCCCTCCGGGCGGATCCGGGAGCTCGCCCTGGTGGTCGACGGCGACGCGCAGCCCGTGATGGCCCACGGCATGCCGCGGCTCGACGTCTTCCGCGCGCTGCACCCGGGGACCGACCCGTTCGAGACCGCCGGGATGGAGCACGACGCCGAGTCCGACGACGACCCGGAGATGCACGGTTACCGCAGCGGTTTCTGGGGGGTGGCGCGGATCGTGCCGCGGCCGCAGGCGACGGCATGCGAGCTGTCCCTGCGCGCCGAGCTCACCGACGGGCGGGTGGTCACCGCGGAGCTGGCGACCATCCCGCTGGCTCACCGGGCCGAGCCGCTCCGCGCCGCGGTCGCGGAGCGCTCCACGGGGCCGCGCGTCGCGGTCTGCGTGGCGACCTACGACCCGCCCGCCGAGCTGTTCGCCCGCCAGATCTCGTCGATCCGCGAGCAGACGCACGAGAACCTCATCTGCATCATCAGCGACGACTGCTCGCGGCCCGAGCGGTACGCGGAGATCGAGGCGGCGATCGCCGGCGACCCCCGTTTCGTCCTGTCCCGCTCGCCCAGGCGCCTCGGCTTCTACCACAACTTCGAGCGTGCGCTGAGCCTCGTCCCCGAGGATGTCGACTTCGTCGCCATGGCCGACCAGGACGACGCCTGGTACCCCGACAAGCTCGAGACCTTGCTGGGCGCCATCGGCGATGCGCAGCTCGTCTACAGCGATGCGCGCATCGTGGACCGCGGCGGCGAGGTGCTGGCCGAGACGTACTGGGAGCGCCGTCGCAACAACCACTCGAGCCTGCTCTCCCTGCTGCTGGCCAACGCCGTCACCGGCGCGGCCTCGCTGCTGCGCAGGGACCTGCTCGACGTCGCCCTGCCGTTCCCTCCCGCGCAGTTCGCGCACTTCCACGACCATTGGGTCGCGCTCACCGCGCTGACCCGCGGCGACATCGCCTACGTCGATCGCCCTCTGTACGACTACGTCCAGCACGGCGATGCCTCACTCGGCCACGCGGCGGCCAACCGGTTGCTCACCATCCGCGACCGGCTCGGCGCGCTCCGGCGCGATCCGCGCGAGCGCGTGCGGATGTGGCGGACGCGCTACTTCGTGGACGTCGGTCGCCTCCTGCAGGTGGCCACGGTCCTGGACCTGCGAAGCGGCGATCGGATGGACCCATCCAAACGGCGGGTCCTCGTGCGCTTCCTTGCGACGGACCGCCGCCCGCTCGGGCTCGCGCGCCTGTGGCTGCGGGGCGCGCGCGAGCTCGTGGGGCGGCCGGAGACGCTCGGCGCCGAGTGGCAGATCGCCTACGCGTTCGCGTGGCGCCGCCTGATGTCCGCCACGACCCGCGATCGTCCGGTCAAGGGCATCCGGCTGGACGCCGTGCCCCCGACGGACTTCATCCCCGAGGCCGGCCGCAGCCGGCCCGACGACGTCGTCGCCCGGCGGATCGCCGAGAAGACGGAGCCGCTCAAGCTGTCCGTGCGCGACGACGCTCCGCCGCGCGTGAACGTCCTCGTCCCGACGGTCGACCTCGAGCACTTCTTCGGCGGCTACATCGCCAAGTTCAACCTGGCGCGACGGCTCGCCGAGCGCGGGCTGCGGGTCCGGATCGTCACGATCGACCTGCAGGCGCCGCTCCCTCGGCGCTGGGAGCAGCAGGTCGAGGCCTACGACGGGCTCGACGGCCTGTTCGACAAGGTCGAGGTGGCCTTCGCGAGGGAGCTGCCCGGCCTCGAGGTCAGTCGCGCGGACCGCTTCGTGGCGACGACGTGGTGGAGCGCGCACGTTGCGGCCGCGGCGATCGAGGAGCTCGGGGAGAAGCCGTTCCTGTACCTCATCCAGGAGTACGAGCCCTTCACGTTCATGATGGGCTCCCATGCCGCCCTGGCGGCGCAGTCCTACACGTTCGCGCATCACGCGCTGTTCTCCACGGAGCTCCTGCGCGACTACTTCCGCCGGCACGGGATCGGCGTCTACGCGGCGGGGAAGGAGGCCGGCGACGCGGCGTCCGCGTCCTTTCAGAACGCCATCACGGTGGTCGAGCCACCGACCGCCGAGGATCTGCGGCACCCGGGGCGCTCCCTGCTCTTCTACGCACGGCCCGAGCCCCACGCGGCGCGGAACATGTTCGAGCTCGGTCTCCTGGGCATCAACCGCGCGATCGACCTGGGGGCGCTGCGCGACGGCTGGGAGCTGCACGGCATCGGGACCCAGGACGCCGGCCGCCGCATCGAGCTCGGCGGTGGCCTCCGCCTCAGCCTGCTGCCGCGCTCCGACCAGGGCTCCTACGCGGACGTCCTGCGCCGGCACGACGTCGGACTGGCGCTCATGTACACGCCGCACCCCAGCCTGGTGCCCATCGAGATGGCCTCGGCGGGGATGCTGACGGTGACCAACAGCTTCGAGAACAAGACCGACGCCGCCATGGCCGAGATCTCCGCGAACCTCCTCACGGTCGAGCCCACGGTCGAGGGCATCGCCGCGGGGCTGTGCGAGGCCGTGGCTCGCGTCGGCGACCTGGAGGGCCGGGCCCGGGGTAGCGCGGTCGCCTGGAGCCGGGACTGGAACCGCTCGTTCGACGACGCCCTAGTCGACCGCCTCGCCGCGTTCCTGCGCGGCTGAGCCGTCCTCGGGCGCCGCGTCCGGCGGCGTCACGCGCGCCGCAGGGTGAGCATCACCTGGTAGAGGTCGCTGAGCAGGACGTCGGCGGCGAGCAGCTCGAACTCCGGCGCCCAGCGCTGCTCCACGTACGGGAGGGTGATCACGGTGTCTCCGTAGGTCAGCTCTCCGCCGTCGTGGAGGAGGTTGCCCGGCCCGGCGGGGTGGGGGGCGAACAGATAGCGCGGATCGCGCAACCGGGCCTGCGGGTCGGGGCCGAGCGAGGCGAGCGCCGGGTGCAGCGCATCGCAGTGGGCGAGGAAGTCCGGCGGGCGCACGGTCACCACGAGGATCGCGCCGGGGCGCAGCGCGGCGTGCAGCGCGCGCAGGCTGTGCTCGTGGGCCGCCTCGGAGAGGTGGGTGAACACCGAGAAGGAGAACGCGAGGTCGAACTGCTCGTCGAACGGCACGCGATCGGGCAGGAACTCCGAGCGCGCCAGCTCCGCCGGGACCCGGCACTCCCGGCAGGCGTCCAGGATGCCCTGCACCGGGTCGCAGCCGTGGAGCTTCCCGGGCTCGACGTCGCGCGCCAGCAGGCGCGTCAGGCGCCCCCATCCGCACCCGAAGTCCAGGACGCGCGAGTCGCTCAGCCCGCGGCCGGAGTGCGCGGCGAAGCGCTCGCGCAGCTTGACGTAGAAGTCCTTGCTCTGGGCGGCCAGCCGCACGCCGCTGGACCCGACCCAGAGCTCCTGCACCGCGGGCTCGGGCACGTCCGGGAGCAGCGCGCGGATGTTCGGGTAGCACGCGTACTCCTGGGTCAGCAGCAGCGCCCACAGGTCGGCGTCGAGGTCGCGGAAGAGCGCGAAGCACTCGGGGCCCCCGCCCGCGCACGCGGCGTCGATCGCCCGCAGGCGCTCGCCGTGGAAGTGCTCGAGCCACGAGTCGTACGTGCCGGCGTCGGCGGTGGCGGGCGCCGCGGGCTGCCGCTGGGCGCCGGGGCGGCGTCGCAGCGCGCGCAGCGGACGGGTCACGCGCCAGCTCAGCGACGACTCGTACTCCGCCCGGACCGTTGAGGCGTCGTCGGCCCCGGCGAGGCTCCGTCCGTTCGCCATCGCTGTAGCGTATCGGTGCCCGGACGGCCCAGGCACCCATGCTCGCAGGCCTGCGCGGCCGGGCGCGGCGCCCGGTGTACGCTCCGCGGCCGCTCGGCCTGACGGCGGGGCCGACGTCGAAGCAGAGAGGACCACACGCGCGTGATCGCAGGTACGGACAGCTCCGTCGGACGTGGAGGCCCTGGCGCCCGCGCGGCCGGCGGCGGGCTGCACGTGCACCTCGAGGTGCCCCTCCCGCGCGAGCTGGCGGTCGGTGGCGGCACGGCGGTGTTCGTCTGCGGCTGGTGCGTCGCGCCCGCCGGCCGGATCCGGGAGCTGAGCCTCGTCGTCGACGGCGACGCGCAGCCCGTGGCGGCCCATGGCATGCCGCGCCTGGACGTCCTGCGCGGCCTGCATCCGGGCGTCGACCCGTTCGCCATGGCGGGGCTGACCGGCGACCCGGGCTCGGAGGACGATCCCGGGCTCCACGGCTACCGCAGCGGCTTCTGGGGCCTGGCCCGCGTCGCGCCGCGCGCGGGCCGCGACGTCTGCGAGGTCGCGCTGCGGGCGCAGCTCGACGGGGGCGCGACGGTCGAGGCCGAGCTGGGGCGGCTGCCCCTGGTCACGCGCGCGGCGCCGGTCGCCGTCGCCGCGCCGGAGCCGGCGGCGGGCCCGCTGGTGGCGATCTGCATGGCGACCTACGAGCCGTCGATGGACCTCCTCGGGCGGCAGCTCGAGTCGATCCGGGCGCAGACCTACGGCAACTGGGTCTGCCTCGTCAGCGACGACTGCTCGCGCCCCGAGAGCTTCGCCGCGCTGCAGGCGGCGGTCGCCGGCGATCCCCGCTTCGTGGTCTCCCGCTCGAGCGAGCGGCTGGGCTTCTACCACAACTTCGAGCGGGCGCTGGCGATGGCGCCGGCCGACGCCGGCTACGTCGCGATGGCCGACCAGGACGACGTCTGGCACCCGGACAAGCTCGCCGCGCTGCTCGACGAGATCGGGGGCGCCGAGCTGATCTACAGCGACGCCCGGATCGTGCGCCCGGACGGCGAGGTCGTGTCGGAGACCTACTGGTCGCGGCGGCGCAACAACCACTCGAGCCTGCTCTCGCTGCTGGTGGCCAACTCGGTGACCGGCGCGGCGTCGCTGCTCCGGCGCGACCTGCTCGACGACGCGCTGCCCTTCCCGCCGGCGCAGTTCGCCCACTTCCACGACCACTGGATCGCGCTCACGGCGCTCGCGCGCGGGCGCATCGCCTTCTGCGACCGCCCGGTCTACGACTACGTCCAGCACGGCGAGGCGTCGCTCGGCCATGCCGCGGCCAACCAGATCATGACGCTGCGCAACCGGCTCGGCATGCTGCGGCGCGACCCGCGTGAGCGCGTGCGCATGTGGCGCACGCGCTACTTCGTGGACGTCAGCCGGCTCATGCAGGTCGCGACCGTCCTGCGCATGCGCTGCGGCGACCGGATGACCGCGCGCAAGCGGCGGGCCGTCGACCGGTTCCTGCGCGCGGACAGCTCGGCGGCCGCGCTCGGCGCGCTGTGGGCCCGGGGCGCCCGCGAGCTGGTCGGCCGCCCCGAG
>JAICJK010000382.1 GCA_025928415.1 Solirubrobacteraceae bacterium
CAGGAGCAGGAGCAGGAGCACCCCGCTCCGGCCGACGGCCCCGCCGCGTCCTAGTCCTGCGCCGGCGCGGCCGCGGCCCGCTCGCGCCCCGCGGCGATCAGCCTGCGCAGCAGGCCGGCCTCGTGGGCCCCGCTGAGCGCGACCGCCCCGCCGGCGAGGAAGAAGGGGACGCCGGTGACGTCGAGCCGCTCGGCGGTCTGCTCGTCGGCGATGACCTCGGCCTCGCCGGCCCCGAGCTCGAGGGCCGCGCGCAGCGCCTCGGCCCGCAGCCCCGCCGCGCCGCCGCTCAGCAGCGCGATCGCCTGCTCGGGATCGGCGAGGTCGGCGCCCTCCGCGAAGTGCCCGTGGAACAGCGCCTCGAGCGCCTCCGCGCCGCGGCCCGCGGCGTCCGCCAGCTTGACCAGCCGGTGGGCCAGCCGGGTGTTCGGCATCCGCGACTGGCGCTCGAAGTCGAAGCGCAGCCCGTCGGGCGCGCCGGCCTGGGCCACCCGCTCGGCGGCCGCGAGCAGCGCGTCGCGGGAGCCGAACGCCTGCGCGTAGGCCTCCTCGCGCGGGACGCCCTCCGCGGGCAGCCCGGGACGCAGCTCGAACGCGCGGCGGCGGACCTCGACGCTGCCGGGCGGCTCCTCGCGCAGCGCGGCGGCCAGGCGCCGGGTGCCCATCCAGCACCACGGGCACGCCACGTCGGCCCAGACGTCGACGACGAGCGGTGCGGCCATCGCCTGAGGTTGGCAGATCGCGCCGCCGCCGCCGGCCTCGCCGTTTGCCCGCCCGTGCGGCAGGGGTACCAGGCAGGCCATGAGGCTGCTCGTGCTGACGACGGACCCGGTCGACGCGGCGGAGGTGCGCGCCGCCCTGGGGGACGAGGACGTCGAGGGCAGCGAGGTGCTCGTCGTGTCGCCCGCGGTCAACGAGTCGGCCCTCGCCTTCTGGGTCTCGGACTCCGACGAGGCGATCGCCGACGCCGAGTCGGTCGCCCGGACCACCGCCGACGCGCTGGCCGGGCGCGGCGCGCAGGTCGGCGTCACGACGGGCGAGAGCGAGCCGCTCGTCGCGCTGCAGGACGCGCTGGCCACGTTCCCGGCCGACCGGATCCTCGTCTTCGTCCGCGACGGCGACGCGGCCCGCTACCGCGAGGACGACGTCGTCGGCGAGGCCGAGCGCCGCTTCGGCGTCCCGGTGACCGAGGTCGTCCGCTAGCGCGAGGCGCCGCGCCGGCGCACGCCGCCGACCACCGCGCGCAGCGTCGCGTGCGCGTCGTGCTCGGGCGCCCAGCCGAGGTTGCGCCGCGCCTTGGTCGTGTCCATCAGCACCGGCGTCCGGAACGCCTCGATCCACGACGCCTCGGGAGGCAGCAGCGGCAGGCGCGCGACGACCTGCGCGGTCGCGTCGACGGCGATCGCGGGCACCGGCACGGCGTGGTAGCCCAGCGCGTGCGCGAGCTCGGTCACCGTCACCTCGCCGTCTCCGGCCAGGTTGTACACGCCGGGCTCGCCGCGCCCGAGGATCGCGGCCACCAGCGCGGCGGCCACGTCGTCGTGGTGGACGAGCTGGAACGGGACGCCGGGATCGGGGAGCACCGGCGCCAGGCCCGGCACGCGGCCGGCGAGCGCCCGCACCGCGCCGGGCAGCATCGCCCCCCAGCGCACGAACGGGATGCCGTCGACGAGCAGCGGGGCCTCGGGGCCCGCCACGATGCACGGGCGGAAGATCCACGCCTCCGTCGCCCCGCCGGAGATCACCTCGGTGAGCAGGCCCTCGACCTCGGCCTTCTGCGCCGAGTACGGGTGCGCCTCGGTGCCGCGCGGCGGGAGGTCCTCGGTGAGGCGCGCGGGCTGGTCGGCGTGGAACCCGTAGGCCGCCACCGACGAGGCGTAGACCAGCCGCGGGACCCCGGCGTCGACCGCCGCCTGGAAGACCGTCCGGGACCCCTCCAGGTTGATCGCGCGCGAGTCGCCGGAGGCCATGATGATGAACGCGAGGTGCACGACGGCGTCCGCGCCGTCGACCAGCGCGGCGACGTCCCCGGCGTTCGTGACGTCGCCGCGGCGGTACTCGACCTTGCTCCAGCCCTCGGCCGACGGGTCGAACGGCCGGCGCGCCATCCCGACCACCCGGCCGACCTCGGCCGTCCGCTCCAGCAGCGCCATCAGTGGCCTGCCGATCTCGCCGGTCGGGCCCGTCACGGCGACGGTCAGCGGGGGCATGTGGCCCGTCTACCCGTCGTAGCCCGGCTCACCCGGCAGGAGGATCCGGGCCGTCTCGCCCGACAGCACGACCCGCGGCTGCACGGGGACGACCTCGCGGCCGCGGGCGTGCTCGAGCACCGCGCGGGCGCTCGCGAACGGGGCGAGCTGCTCGAGGTGCTTGATGGTGGGGAAGACGAGCAGGATCTCCCCGCGCGCGTGGGCGGCCAGCGCGTCGGCGGGGGTGAACCAGCCGTGGTCGACGATCTCCTCGCCGTCGATGACGCAGTCCTGGCCGTCGGGCGCCAGGGCGAGGAAGAAGTGCGTGTCGTAGCGGATCGCCACCGCCGCCGGGGTGATCCAGCGCGAGAAGCCGACGAGCGCGTCCGGGTCGTCGACGATCAGGCCGGCCTCCTCCCGCAGCTCGCGCACGCCGGCGCGGCGGTGCGCGGCGTCGCCCTCGCCCTCGCCGGCGTCGACGGCGCCGCCCGGGAACACCCACACGCCGCCCATGAACCGCGCGCGCTCCGTGCGCTTGACCAGCAGCAGCTCCAGGCGGTCGTCCCCGCCGCGCAGGACGATGACCGAGGCGGCCTGCCGCGGCACCGTCTCGGTCCCCGAGGTGTTGAGCTCCTCGCCGGGTGCCGGCGCGCCGATCTCATCCATTGGGCTGAGGGTAGTCTGAAGGGTAGATGAGCGACATGATCAAGACGGCACAGCGCTGGATCTGCGAGTCCTGCGGCTTCATCTACGACCCCGCCGAGGGCGACCCCGACGGCGGCATCCCGCCCGGCACCGCCTTCACCGACATCCCCGACACGTGGTTCTGCCCCGTGTGCGGCGCCCGCAAGCGGGACTTCTCGCCGTACGAGGACTAGACCGGCCGCCGGCCGTGGCCAAGCCGCCCAAGCCGCGCGAGGCGCGCGGCTCCGCTCGCAAGCGCCGGCGGCTCGACCGCGGCGGCGCGCTGTTCGGCCTGCGCGGCCTGGTCGCCCAGGCCGGCGGCGCCCGCCTGTGCTACGGCAAGCCGGTCCGCCAGGGGGACCATGTCGTCATCCCGGTCGCGCGCGTGCGGCTGATGGGCGGAGGCGGCTTCGGCCGCGGCCCGTCGGACAACCAGGGCGGCGGGGGCGGAGGCGGCGGCGCCGCGGACGCCGCGCCCGTCGGGTTCATCGAGGTGGGGCCGGCGGGCGCGCGCTTCGAGCCGATCCCCGACCCGGACCGCGTCGCGCGCCTGCTGCGCGCGGTCGCGGTCGCGCTGACGACGCTGGCCGTCGGCGACGCGGTGCGCCGCGCCCTGCTGCGGGGCTGAGCCGCTCGGCGGCCTTCGCTACAGC
>JAICJK010000358.1 GCA_025928415.1 Solirubrobacteraceae bacterium
CCGGACGAGGTCTACCACCTGGCCGCACCCACGTTCGTCCCCGATTCGTGGCAGGACCCGACCCGCACCGTGCAGGCCATCGCCGGCGGCACCGCGGCCCTGCTGGCGGCCGTGCTCGCGCTCGGGACGGGCCCGCGGACCGTCGTGGCCACCTCCAGCGAGGTCTTCGGGGACGCCGGCGTCTCGCCGCAGCGCGAGGACACGCCGATGCGCCCCGTCTCCCCGTACGGCGTCGCGAAGCTCGCGGCCCACGGCCTGGTCGGGACGATGCGCGCCCGCCACGGGCTGCACCTGTCCAGCGCGATCGCCTACAACCACGAGTCCGTACGCCGGCCCGAGCGCTTCCTGCCCCGCAAGGTGACCCGCGGCGCCGCGGCGATCGCGCTGGGCGCCCAGGACGAGCTGGTGCTCGGCGACCTGGGCGCGGTGCGCGACTGGTGCGACGCGCGCGACGTCGTCCGGGGCCTGCAGCTCATGGCCCGCGCCGACGAGCCGGCCGACTACGTCCTGTCCTCGGGCCGCCTGCGCACCGTCGGCGACCTCGTCGCGGCCGCCTTCGCCCGCGCCGGGGTGCCGGTCGAGGGGCGCGTCCGGGTCGACCCCGCCTTCGTCCGCCCGCCGGAGGCCACACCGCCGGTCGGCGACCCGGCCCGCGCGTGGGAGCGGCTGGGCTGGCGGGCCGAGATCCCCTTCGAGCAGACGATCGGCGAGATGGTCGACGCCGACCTCGAGGCGCTGCGGCGCGCCCCGGCGCGCTGACCGGCGGCCGGCCGGCCGGGCGCATCGTGGAGGATGTGGCGATGGGACCGATCCTGCTGTGCGACGACGGCTCGGACGGAGCGGCGCGGGCCGTCCAGGGCGCCGCCGAGCTGCTGCGCGAGCGCGAGGCGATCGCGCTGCACGTCTGGCAGTCGCTGAGCACCGGGGCGCTGGCCGCCGCCGGGGCGGGCGTGATGGCGCTCCCGCCCGAGCTCGACGAGCAGCTGCAGGCCGGCGCGCAGCGATCCGCCGAGCAGGCCGCCGAGCGCGCCCGCACGGCGGGCTTCGACGCCGCGCCACTGGCCGTCGAGGCGGCCGGTCCGGTGTGGCAGGTGATCGTCGAGACGGCCCGGGCGCGCGAGGCGTCCGTGATCGTGCTCGGCGCGCGCGGGCTCAGCGGCCTGCAGCACGCCCTGCTCGGCAGCGTCTCCGAGACGGTCGCGCGGCACGCCGACCGCCCGGTCCTCGTGCTCCACCCGCCCGCCGGCTGAGCGCGCCCGGACGCGCGCCTCTACGGCTTGAGCAGCTCGAGGTCGGCGCGCGTCATCAGCCGGATGAGCTCCTCGAAGCTCGTCTCCGGCTTCCAGCCCAGGTCGCGCTCGGCCTTGTCGTAGGAGCCGATGAGCTGGTCGACCTCGGCCGGCCGCACGAACTGCTGGTCGATCTCGACGTAGCGCTCCCAGTCCGGCAGCCCCGCCTCGTCGAAGGCGACCTCGATGCACTGGCGCACCGAGTGCGTCCGGTTGGTGGCGATGACGTAGTCGTCCGCGCGGTCCTGCTGGAGCATCAGCCACATCGCGATGACGTAGTCCTTCGCGTAGCCCCAGTCGCGCTCGGCATCGAGGTTCCCGAGCCGGATCCTGTCGAGCCGCCCATGCCGGATCGCCGCGGCGTGCCAGGTGATCTTGCGGGTGACGAACTCCAGTCCGCGGCGGGGGCTTTCGTGGTTGAAAAGTATCCCGCTCGTCGCGTGCAAGTCGTAGGACTCGCGGTAGTTGACCGTGATGAAGTGCCCGTAGGCCTTCGCGACGCCGTACGGGGAGCGGGGGTAGAACGGGGTCGCCTCGGTCTGGGGGACCTCGCGGACCTTGCCGAACATCTCGCTCGAGCTGGCCTGGTAGAAGCGCGCCTCCGGGCAGGTGTCGCGCACCGCCTCGAGCATCCGCGTGACCCCGACGCCGGTGAACTCGGCGGTCAGCGTCGGCTGGATCCACGAGACCGCCACGTAGCTCATCGCGGCGAGGTTGTAGATCTCGTCGGGGCGGCTCGCGCGCAGCGCGTCGACGAGCGAGCGCTGGTCGAGCAGGTCGCCCTGGTGCAGGGTGATCCGCTCGCGGATGTGCTCGATCCGGTCGAACTTCTCGGTCGACGCGCGGCGCACCATGCCGTGGACGTCGTAGCCCTTCTCGAGCAGCAGCTCGGCGAGGTAGGAGCCGTCCTGGCCGGTGATGCCGGTGATGAGCGCAGACTTGGCCATGCGGGCGGACTCTTGCACACCGACGGGCGGCGCCTGGTCCCCGGCGGCTATCCTCCGGCTCCGCGAATCGGAACTTCGGGCGCCCCGCCACGTTCGCGCTGGTGATGTCCAAGAATCTCGCCATAGTCCCCGCTTACAACGAGTCGGGCGCGATCGTCACGACGGTCCGCGACCTGCGCGAGCACGCGCCGGAATTCGACGTCGTGGTGGTGGACGACGGCTCGACGGACATGACGGCGAGCCTCGCGGCGCAGGCGGGGGCCGACGTCCTGTGCCTGCCGTTCAACCTCGGCATCGGCGGAGCCATGCAGTCCGGCTACATGTACGCCCTCGAGCACGACTACGACCTCGCCGTCCAGGTCGACGGCGACGGCCAGCACGACCCGCGCGAGATCGGCTCCCTGCTGGCCCACCTGCGCAGCCACCGCGACCTGAACATGGTCACCGGCTCGCGCTTCCTGGAGCGCTGCAGCGACGGGGGCTACCGCTCCTCGGCCTCCCGCCGGCTGGGCATCCGCCTGTTCGGCTTCGTCCTGTCCCGGGTGACCGGCCGCACCGTGACCGACCCGACGTCCGGCTTCCGGATGTGCGACCGCAAGGCGATCGAGCTGTTCGCCGCCGACTACCCGCACGACTACCCCGAGGTCGAGGCGGTGCTGATGGTCCACGCGCACCGGCTGGCCGCGGCGGAGGTGCCGGCCCGGATGCGCGCCCGGACGACCGGCGTCTCCTCGATCAACGCCTCGCGGTCGGCCTTCTACATGATCAAGGTGACCCTGGCGATCCTCGTCGGCCTGCTCCGCGCCCGGCCGGCCGTCCTGCCCGGCGAGCCGGCGGCGGTGGTCGCCGAGCGCGGGCTGTAGGGGGGCGCGTGGAGTCACGCCTCCAGATCGTCTCGATCGTCGTGAGCGCCGGCCTGTTCGGCCTGGTCTTCGAGCTCGTCCGGCGGCGCAGGCTCATGGAGCGCTACGCGCTGCTGTGGATGTTCGCGACGGCGGTGCTGCTCGGGCTGTCGGTGTGGGGCAACCTGCTCGACGAGGTGTCGCGCGCGGTGGGCGTGCGCTACGGCCCCTCGACGCTGTTCGCGGTGGCCCTGGGCTTCATCGTCATGCTGATGCTGCACTTCTCGCTGGTGATCTCGCGGATCGCCGACCAGAACAAGATCCTCGCCCAGCGCGTGGCGATCCTGCAGCGGCGGCTGGACCGGCTGGAGCAGGCGGCGGCCGGCGCGCGGCCGGCCGAGGGGCCGGCCGAGGCGCCCGCCGAGCCGGACGTCAGCCTGATCCGCTGAGCTTCCCGGCCGGGCGGCGGGGCAGGCTCTCCCGCACCAGCCACGTCAGGTCCGCCCGGGCGAACAGCGCGACCGCGGCGGCCAGGCCGACCGCGCACAGCGCCGCGGGCAGGACGCCCGCCGCCGCCAGCTCGGCGGCGACCACGCAGGCGATCACCACCGCCGCGATGCGGGC
>JAICJK010000146.1 GCA_025928415.1 Solirubrobacteraceae bacterium
ACCGTCGGGATGTCGCTGCGCCGCGCGCGCGTGTCCTTCGCGGCGATCGGCGCCCACAGCCGCGAGCTGATGCGCGTCGGGCTGCCCCTGACGATCAGCGGGCTGCTCGTGCTCGCCTACGCCCGGATCGACCAGGTGATCGTCTTCAGCTACGCCGGCGAGCGCGGCGCCGGCCTCTACGGGGCGGCCACCCGGATCCTCGACCAGGCGGTCATCGTCCCGCTGAGCATCACGACGACGCTGTTTCCGATCCTCGTCGCCGCGGGGCCCGCCCGGCCCGAGCGGATGCGCGCGCTGCTGCAGCACGCGCTCGAGGTCCTGATGGCCGTCGCGCTCGGGGCGCTCGCGTTCGCCATCGCCTGCGGCGGGCCCGCGCTCGGGTTGCTGTTCGGCGACGAGTTCTCGGCCGCGGGGACCGCGCTGGCGATCCTCATGGGCGTCTTCCTGGTGACGTGCGTGGGCTACCTGACCGGCAGCATGGTGCTGATCTTCGAGCTGCAGAAGCGCTACGTCCGCTACGCCGCGACCGGGCTCGTGGTCAACGTCGTGCTGAACCTGATCTTCGTCCCCAGCCACGGCTACCTGGCGGCCGCCTGGATCACGCTGGTCACCGAGCTCGTCGTCGTCGGGCTCACCGCGCACGCCTGCCTGGCGGCGCTGGCCTGGCGCCCGCACCTCGGGATCCTCCTGCGCGCCGCCGTCGCCGCGGCCGTGACCTGCGCCGCGCTGGCGATCTTCCAGCACGCCGGCACGCCGATCGGGGTGCTGCTCGCCGAGACACCGTTCCTCTACGGCGCGCTGCTCGTCGCCACCGGCGGGCTGCGGCTGCAGGAGTCGATCGCGATCGTCCGCGGCCCGAGGGCGTAGGGCCTAGGATCCGCGCCGTGCCCGACCCCCTGCGCGCCGTCTTCATCTCGCAGGGCAAGCTCGGCACGAGCGTCCTGGGCCTGGCGATGGCGGCGGCCACGACCGAGGCCGCGCTGGCCGAGCACCCCGGCGTCGACGCGCGCTTTGCCGGCATCGGCGAGCGCGGGCGGGCGATGCGCGTGGCGCTGCGCCCGGTCCCCGGCCTCAGCCCGCTGGACCTCGACCTCTACGGGCTGCGCTTCCATCTCACCGAGAGCCTGCGCGGCCTCGGCGTCATGCGCGAGGAGCTGCGACGCGCGCCGGCCGACGTCGTCCACCTCACGACGCACACGCTGGGCCTGCTCTCCGGCCCGATCCGGCGCCGCGCCGCGATCGTGCTCAGCGTCGACGTCCCGATCTGGGAGTGGGGCGCGATGGGGCACTTCCGGCCGCCCAGGCCGTGGCGCCGGGCCGTGCTGGCGGGCGACCTCGCGCTCGAGCGCCGCGCCTTCGAGCGGGCCGACCTCGTCCTGCCCTGGAGCGCCTGGGCGCGCGACGCGATCCTGCGGACGGCCCCGCGGGCCCGCACGCAGGTCCTGCATCCCGGGCTCGACCTGGCCCGGTTCAGCCCGGGGCCGCCGCGCCCCGCGGACGGCCCGGTCCGGCTGCTGTTCGTCGGGGGACGGCTCGAGGCCAAGGGCGGCCTGGACCTCATCGAGGCTGCGCGGCCGCTGCTGGACGACGGCCGGGCGGAGCTCGACGTCGTGACCCCCGAGGAGGTGCCGCCGGCGCCCGGGGTGCGCGTGCACCGCCTGGGCTCGGGCGACGACGAGCTGATCGGCCTCTACCAGCGGGCCGACGTCTTCTGCCTGCCGAGCTGGGGCGATGCGAGCCCGTTCGTCGTCCTGGAGGCGATGGCCTGCGGCGCCGCGGTCCTCGGGTCGGCGGTCGGCGCCGTCCCGGAGATGCTCGAGGACGGCGCGGCGGGCGTGGTCGTCGCGCCGCGCGACGTGGCGGGCCTGCGCGCGGCACTCGAGGGCCTGGCCGGCGATCCGGGGCGGCGGCGCGCGCTCGCCGAGCGGGGCCTGGCGCTCGTCCGCGAGCGCTACGACGCCCGCACGCAGACCGCCGCGCTCGTCGCCGCGCTGCGCGAGGTCGTCGCCCGGCGGCGCGGCGCCACCGCTCCCACCTCCGCGTCCGCCGCCTAGAGGAACTCCGCCAGGCCCCCCAGGTCCGTGCCCGGCGGGCGCAGCGCCCGGATCAGGCGCTCGGCGACCTTCGGCCAGGTCAGCAGCGCGGCGTGCTCGCGGCCCGCGGCGCCGAGCTCCGCGGCGCGCGGGCCCGAGCCGATCGACCGCATCGCCGCGAGGATCGCGCCGTCGTCGCGCGGGTCGACGACCACGCCGCCCGGGCCGATGACCGTCGCCGACCCCCCGTCGGTGCTGCCGATCGACGGGATCCCCGCGGTCGCCGCCTCGATGTAGGCCTGCGCGGACGGCTCGTGCAGCGAGGGCATGACGAAGCACGTGGCGCGGTCGAACAGCGCCTGCAGCCGGGCCTCGCCGCCGGCGTCGTCGAGCGCGATCGCCCCGTGCCCGGTCACCCCCTCCGCGTCGAGGCGCGGATGGCCGCCGACGACGTCGAGCGTCGCCGCCGGCTGCTCCTCGCGCAGGCGCGCGAACGCGCGCAGGACGCCCGGGCCGTTCTTGCGCTCCCAGGCGAAGCCGACGAACAGCAGCCGCGGGACCGACCAGTCGCGCTGCGCCGGCGGCCGCAGCCGGCGTACGGCCCCGACCCCGACGACGTGCACGCGCTCGGCGGGCACGCCGAAGTCCCGGACCAGGGAGTCCGCCGCCCAGCGGCTCATCGCACAGCACGCGCGCGCCCGGGCGTAGACCGCGCGGGCGCGCGCGTCCTGGCGGCGCACGTCGGCCGGCCGCGAGCCCTGCAGGTGCGGCCAGGGCCAGTGCCGCCGCGCGCAGATCGTCGTCGCGTCCTCGAACGTCACGTAGACGGCGCCGCGCGGCAGGCGCACCTCGGTGCCGTGCTGGACGATGCCGTCCAGGGGCGCCGCGGCCCGCAGGCCGGCGGCCAGCCGCGCGTCGTGGACAGCCTCGGCCAGGCGGCCGAGCTGGGCGGGGGCGCGCTCGCGGGCGATCGCCGCGCGCACGCCGGCCAGGTCGCGGGGGCGCAGCCGGGCGGCGATGGCGGTTCGCATCAGCGCCCGCTCCGCCGGGGCCGGCAGCGCGCCCGGCACGGAGATCGCCTCCGCGCCCGCGGTCCGCAGCCCCTCCAGCAGCGCAGCCGGGGCGCCCGAGAACGCGGCCGGATCGGCGGGATCGCCCTGGTTGACGACGGCGATCCTCAGGGCGTCGGCGGCGGGCATCGGCGGCCCAAGCTACCGGCCGGCCGTGCGCCGGCCGCGGAAGAAGGACCGCAGCAGCTCGGCGCACGGCTCGGCGAGCACGCCGCCGAGCACGTCCGGGCGGTGGTTGAGCCGCGGCTCGGCCAGGACGTCGAGCACGCTGCCCGCCGCACCCGCCTTGGGGTCCGGGCAGCCGAAGACGACGCGCGGCACCCGCGCCAGCACGATCGCCCCGGCACACATCGCGCACGGCTCGAGCGTCACGTAGAGCGTGGCGTCGAGCACCCGCCAGGACCCGATCGCCGCCGCGGCCGCCTGCAGCGCGAGGACCTCGGCGTGGGCGGTGGGGTCCGCGCGGCGCTCGCGCTCGTTGTGGGCCGCCCCGAGCGCGCGGCCGTCGTGGACCACGACGGCGCCGATCGGCACGTCGCCGTGCCCGGGCGCGAGCGCGGCCTCGGCCAGCGCGGCATCCATCCAGCGCTCGTCTTCGGTAAGCACCGTCACCACTGCATCATCGCCTGCGTCTGTGGTCTGCGCCTTGCTGCCACACTGGTGCCCACCCGGATGACGCCACCCCGTTCCACCCGCAGGCCGGCTGGCCCTGCCGTGCTGCTCGCCCTGCTCCTCCTCGGCGCCCCGGCGGCTGCCCGCGCGGCCACCCCCGCGGCGGCGCCGACCGCCGCCGGCGCGGCCACGCGCCAGGTCGTCGTGCGCTTCAAGCACCACGTCGGCGTCGCCCGCGCCCGGGCCGCCCTGCGCGCGGCGGGGGTGCAGGGGACGAGCCCGGGCCCCGGGGGCGCCGTGGTGGCCCGCCTGGGCGCCGGCGCCGACGCCGCGATGGCCGCGCGCACGCTCCGCGCCCGCCGGCCGGTCGCCTGGGCCGCCCCGGCCTACCGCGCCCGCGTCGCCGACTTCACGCCCAACGACACCGGCCAGACGGCCCGCACCGCCGCGGCCGGGGCGTGGACGCAGAAGCAGTGGGACCTGACCAGCGCGTTCGGCATCCGGGCCCCGGAGGCCTGGGCGCTGGCCGCGCAGACCGGGGACCCGGGCGGCAGGGGGGTCACCGTCGCCGTCCTGGACACCGGCGTCGCCTACGCGAACCGCGGGCCGTACCGGCGCTCGCCCGACCTGCCGGCCAGCCGGATCGTCCGCGGCTACGACTTCGTCGGCCACGACCGCTACCCCAACGACGCCAACGGCCACGGCACGTTCGTCGCCGGGACGATCGCCGCCGCCGCCAACAACGGCTACGGCATGATCGGCGTCGCCTACCAGGCCAAGATCATGCCCGTGCGGGTGCTCGACCAGTACGGCGAGGGCTCGTCCTACCGCGTCGCCGAGGGCATCCGCTACGCCGCCCGCCGCCACGCCCCCGTCATCAACGTCTCGATCGAGCTGGCCGACGACCGCGGGCCGATCTCGCTGACCGCCGCGCCCGACATCCGCGCCGCCCTGCGCTACGCGCGCGACCGCGGCTCGATCGTCGTCGCCGCCGCGGGCAACTCGGCCGTCAGCGGGGTCCCGGCCCGCCGGTACTCCTCCCTGGTCATCCAGGTCGGCGGCTCCACCGAGCACGGCTGCGTCGCCGAGTACTCGAACTACGGCCCGGGCCTCGATCTCGTGGCGCCGGGCGGCGGCGCCGACGCGCCGATCAGCGAGGACCCGGACTGCCACCCGGACGACGCCGCGGGCCGCAACATCTTCCAGGTCACCTTCCGCAAGCGCGACCCGGCGCGCTTCGTGGTCCCCGACGACTACGAGGGGACGTCGATGGCCGCCCCGCACGTGACGGGGGCGATCGCGCTGATGCTCGGCGCGAGGACGATCGGCGCCCACCCCTCGCCGGCGGCCGTCAAGCGGCGCCTGCACGCCACGTCGCGGACGCTCGGGACCGGTAGCGCCGCCGGCTACTACGGCGCGGGGCTGCTCGACGTCGCCCGCCTGCTGGGCGGCCCGCCGCCGCCGCCCACCCCGGCGCCGCAGCCCGCGCCGGCCCAGCCGACCCCGGCCCCGCCGCCCGCGCCGACGCCGACGGTCACCGTCGCGGCGACGCCCGCGCCGCCGCCGCCCGCCTAGCTCCGAGACGCGCCCGCCTCCCGCAGGGCCCGCACGCCGTCGTGCAGGAAGCGGTCCATCGCGGCGACGTAAGGGCCGAACGAGAGCTCGCGGCCGCGCTCGTAGGCCCGCGCCACGCGGGCCTGCACCGCCTCGCCGCCCTCCAGCGCCTCGGCCAGCGCCGCGGCGCACCCCTCGTGGTCGCCGCGCGCGAAGAACAGCGCCTGCTCCCCCTCGCGGAACATCTCCGGGATGCCGCCGACGCGCGAGAACACCGCGGGCACGCGGGCCAGCGCCGCCTCGGTGCAGGTCAGCGGCGCCGGCTCGTCCCAGACCGAGGGGACGACCCAGGCCGCCGCGGCGGCGATCTCGTCCTCCAGCGCCGCGCCCCGCAGCGGCCCCGTCAGCCGCACGCGGCCGGCGACGCCGAGCTCTTCCGCCAGGCGCGTCAGGGCCTCCTGCTCGGCGGCGTCGCCCGGCCCGACGAGCGTCAGCGTCGCCGCCCGGTCGCCGCGGCGGGCCAGCGCGCCGAGCGCGCGGACGACGACCCAGGCGCCCTTCTGCTCCTCCAGGCGCCCGACGAACAGCACGCGACCGGGCTCCGGCGCGCGGCGCACCCGCGCCATCTCGCCGGTCCGCGCGTTGGACGGGATCACCACCGCCTCGTGCACGGCCCGGATCGGCGGCGGGACCGGGGTGGCGGCGCGCACCCACTCGCTGTTCCAGCACACGGCGGCGGGCAGCGGTCGCGCGAGGTCCAGACGCAGCCCCGGGAGCCGGTTGGCCGCGCGCATGGCGCGCGCCCACAGCCCCCGCAGGCCGCGCTCGCCGGGCGTGAGGTGCCGCGTGAAGACGTCCGTGGAGTACAGCGTGCCGAACCAGTACTCGCAGACCCGGAAGACCGCCGGGATGCCGGAGGTCAGCAGCGCGCTGATCGCGGCGCTCGGCACGGCCGCGCCGTTCCACACGTAGATCACGTCGGGGCGGAAGCGCGCGAGCGTGCGCCGCACGACGCGGGCGGCCCGCAGCGCGTCGGGGGCGGCCATCAGCGAGTCGCGCAGGTTGTTCGGCCGCAGCCACGGCAGCTCGCGCAGGACCGGGTCGTCCGGCGGGCAGTCCTCGCGCCCGTGCCGCGAGGCGAGCACCGTCACCTCGTGGTCGGCGCGCAGGTGCTCGACGACGTCGCGGCACTCGACCTCGTACCCCCCGCGGACGACCGGCGGGTAGAGGTTGCTCAGGATGAGGATCCGCACCCGGCGGCCGCTAGGTGGTCCGGACGATCAGGACGCTGCAGGGGGCGTGGTGGCTGACCTTGTTGGGGACCGAGCCGAGCAGGAAGCGCTTGGCGCCGGTCATCCCCTTGTTGCCCACGACGACGAGGTCCGCGTGCTGCTCCTCGGCCACGTCGAGGATCGCGTCGGCCGGGTC
>JAICJK010000448.1 GCA_025928415.1 Solirubrobacteraceae bacterium
CCGAGCAGCAGCCGGAGGAGGCCGCCGCGCCGGACGCCCCCGCGCCGGCCGAGGAGCCGGCGGCTCCCGCGGAGGAGCCGGTCGCCGAGGAGCCCGCCGACGAGCCGGTCGCCGAGGAGCCCGCCGACGAGCCGGTCGCCGACGAGCCGGTCGCCGAGGAGCCCGCCGAGGAGCCGGTCGCCGAGGAGCCCGCCGCTCCCGCCGACGAGCCGGTCGCCGACGAGCCGGTCGCCGAGGAGCCCGCGGCTCCCGCCGACGAGCCGGTCGCCGACGAGCCCGCCGCCACCGGCGAGGCCGAGGTGCTGGCCTCCGACGACGTGCCGGGCGAGGAGGTGGCCTTCGACGCCACCGTCACCGACGACGGCGTGATCGAGGCCGACGACGCGACCGTCGCGGACGTCGAGGGCGTCGTCGAGGCCGACGCGCCGCCGCGGGCCCGCCCCGCGATCCCGGGCGCCGACCTCGAGGTCGACATCGTCGCCGAGGGCGAGGACCCCCTCACCCGCGCCGAGGCCGAGGCCGCCGAGGAGGCCGCACGCCTGGACGCCGAGCAGGAGGCGCTCGACGACCAGCCGATCGTCGCCGCCATCGAGCTGGCCGCCGACGCGCGCTACCGCGCGACGGGCAAGCGCAAGACCGCCGTCGCTCGCGTCCTGCTGCGCCCGGGCACCGGTGCCTACCTCATCAACGGCAGGACGCTCGACGAGTTCTTCCCGCGGGAGACGCTGCAGCGCAACATCCGCCAGCCCCTGGAGACGGTGGGCTACGAGACGCGCATGGACGTCGTGGCCCGCATGCACGGCGGCGGCGTCGCCGCCCAGGCCGGCGCGCTGCGCCACGGCATCTCGCGCGCCCTGCTGGAGGCCGACCCCAACCTGCGCGGCGAGCTCAAGCGCCGCGGCTTCCTGACGCGCGACGCGCGCGTCAAGGAGCGCAAGAAGGCCGGCCTGAAGAAGGCCCGCAAGCGCCCGCAGTTCTCCAAGCGCTAACCCGCCGCCGCCCCGATGGCCCGCAAGCTGTTCGGGACGGACGGCGTCCGGGGCGTCGCCGGCGAGGTGCTCACCGCCGAGCTCGCGCTCGCGCTCGGTCGCGCCGTGACCGAGGAGGCCGGAGCCGAGCGCCCGCAGGTCCTCGTGATCCGGGACACGCGCGAGTCCGGCGAGATGCTCGAGGCGGCGCTGGCCGCCGGGATCACCGCCGCCGGCGGCGACGTCCTGCTCGGCGGCGTGCTGCCCACCCCGGCGGCCCCCCTGCTCGTGGGCCGCTACGGCTTCGACGTCGCCGCGGTGATCTCCGCCTCGCACAACCCGTACCGCGACAACGGCATCAAGTTCTTCGGCGCCGACGGGTTCAAGCTCTCGGACGCGACCGAGCTGGCCATCGAGGAGCGGCTGGCGGCCGGCGCCGGGGCGGCGCCCGCGGCCGTCGGCCGCGTCCGGCCGCTCCACGGCACGCACGAGGACTACCTGCGCGGGCTCGCGAGCCGCTTCGACGGCCTCGACCTGACCGGCCTCGACGTGCTGCTCGACTGCGCCAACGGCGCCACGTACCGCGCCGCGCCGGAGATCTTCCGGCGGCTGGGCGCGCAGCCCAGCGTCGTGGCTGCCGCCCCCGACGGCCGCAACATCAACGCCGGCTGCGGCTCCACCCACGTCCACGCGCTCGCCGAGCAGGTCGTGGCCGGCGGGCACGACGTCGGCTTCGCCTTCGACGGCGACGGGGACCGCCTGCTCGCCGTCGATCGCGCCGGGACCGTCGTCGACGGCGACGAGCTGATCGCCCTGGCCGCGCTGCACCTGCGGGGCCGCGGGCGCCTGGCCGGGGACGGCGTGGCGGTGACCGTCATGACCAACTACGGCTTCCACGCCGCGATGGAGCAGGCCGGCCTGCAGATCGCCACGACCAAGGTGGGCGACCGCTACGTGCTCGAGGAGCTGCGTGCACGCGGCTGGACGCTCGGCGGCGAGCAGTCCGGGCACATCATCGACATGGGCTTCGTCCCCTCGGGCGACGGGATCGCCGCCGCCCTGCTGACGCTCGAGGCGCTGGCCGGGGCCGACCTCGCCGACCGCCACGCGATGACGAAGCTCCCGCAGACGCTCGTCAACGTCCCCGTCGCCGATCGGGACGCGGCGATGGCGCATCCCGACGTGCTCGCCGCGGTGGACGCCGAGGACGCCGCGCTGGCCGGGCGCGGGCGCGTGCTGGTCCGCCCGTCGGGGACCGAGCAGCTCGTCCGGGTGATGGTCGAGGCGCCGACCGCCGACGAGGCCCACGCGGTCTGCGGCCGCCTGGTCGCCCTCGTCGAGCAGACCGCCGGCGTGGCGGCGCCCTAGCGCGCGCGATGGGCCCGCGCGTCGACTACGAGCGCCACGGGCGCACCTACGCCCGCCACCGCCGGGCGGACCCGCGGATCGCGGCCCGCATCCACGCCGCGCTCGGCGGGGCCCGGACCGTGCTCAACGTCGGTGCCGGCGCCGGGTCCTACGAGCCCGAGGACCGCTGGGTGCTCGCCGTCGAGCCGAGCGCGACGATGCGCGCCCAGCGCCCGCCCGCGGCGGCGCCGGTGATCGCCGCGCGCGCCGAGGCGCTCCCGCTCGACGACGGCGCGGTCGACGCCGCGATGGCCTGCGTGACGATCCACCACTGGGATGCGCCCGCGGCCGGGCTGGCCGAGCTGCGGCGCGTGGCGCGCGGGCCCGTCGTGGTCTTCACCTTCGACCTCGACCACCTGCCGGCCTGGCAGCAGGAGCACCTCGCCGAGGGGCTCGTGCTCGAGCGCCCGCGGTTCCCGGCGCTCGCCGACGTGGCCGCAGCGCTGGGCGGGCGCACCCGCGTCGAGCGGATCCGCACGCCGGGCGACTGCACCGACGGGTTCTTCGAGGCGTTCTGGCGGCGCCCGGAGGCGCTGCTCGACCCGTCGGTCCGCGCCTCGCAGTCGATGTGGGCGCTGCTGGGGGAGGGGGTGGAGGA
>JAICJK010000508.1 GCA_025928415.1 Solirubrobacteraceae bacterium
CCCGGCCGCGTGGTCGTGGCGATGCACGACAGCTCCGACATCCCCCAGACCTCGCAGATGTCGATGCCCAGCGCCGCGAAGAACTCCAGCACCGCGACCGGGGTCGGCGCGGCTCCGGTGACGAACCACTGCGCGCGGTCGAGCCCCAGGCGCTCGCGCACCGCCGCGCCGACCGCAGGGTCCGCGCGCGCCGCGTCCGCCAGGCCGGCGCCGCCCGCCGACGCCTCGAGCGCCGCCTTCAGCTTCTCCCAGACGCGCGGGACCGCGCCGAAGTACGGCTCGGGCCGCAACTCGGCCACGACGGACATGAGCTGCGCCGCATCGGCCACGCAGGTCACCTCGCGGCCGTAGGCCATCAGCGAGGAGTAGTGCGAGGACCAGCGGTCGGCGATGTGCGCCGCGGGCAGGAACGACACGACACGACCGCCCTCGGGCAGCGGCGCCGCCGCGTGGACGCCGCGCAGCTCGGCCAGGACGTTGGCGTGGGTCAGCTCGACGCCCTTGGGCGGCCCGGTCGTGCCCGACGTGTAGATCAGCGTGAGCACGTCGCCGGGCTCGACGGCGCGCCACTGCGCCTCGAGGTCGAAACCGGGGTCGCCGGCCGCCTCGAGCGCCGCCAGGCCGATCGTGCCGGGCTCGTGCTCGTCGTCGACCAGGACCAGCCGCTCGACGCGCGCGCCGTGCCCGGCGGCCGCGCGGACGACGTCGAGGAAGCGCCGCTCGGTCAGCAGGACGCGGGCGCCCGCGTCGCCGACGACGAAGCCGACCTGCTCGGCCGGCGAGGTCGCGTAGACGCTGAACGGCGTGGCGCCGAGCAGCATCGCGGCGGCGTCCAGCAGGTGGAACTCGGGGCGGTTGACGAGCATCAGGCCGACCGCGTCCCCGCGGCGCACGCCGAGCGCGTGCAGCCCGGCCGCGAGGCGCGCCACGCGCGCCCCGAGCTGCGCGTAGGTCAGCGACAGCGCCCCGTCGGAGCTGCGCAGGGCCGCCGCGGCGCCGTGGCGCTCGATCGTCCCCATGAGCGCCTCGCACAGCGTCCGCGCGCCGAGCGCGGGCGGGGCCGAGGCGGGCGCGGCGACGGGCGAGCTCACCGACTGAGCCTACGCCCGCCGCCGCGACCGGGGCAAACCCCAGGCGACCGCCCGCCGCCGCCCGCACGCGGGCAGCGAGGGCGCGCGACCTCAGGTGATCAGCGGGATGATCAGGATCGCGACGATGTTCGCGACCTTGATCATCGGGTTGATGGCGGGGCCGCTGGTGTCCTTGAACGGGTCGCCGACCGTGTCGCCGGTCACCGACGCGGCGTGCGCGTCGGAGCCCTTGCCGCCGAACGCCCCGTCCTCGATGAGCTTCTTCGCGTTGTCCCATGCGCCGCCGCCCGCGGTCATCAGGACGGCGAAGAAGAAGCCGACGACGATCACGCCGATCAGCAGGCCGCCGAGCGCCTTGATGTCGATGATGCCGACGATGAAGGTCAGCACGATCGGCAGCAGCGACGTCAGGATCATCTCGCGCTGCGCGGCCTTCGTCACGAGGTCCACGCAGCGGGCGTAGTCGGGCGTGTCGGTGCCCTCCATGATCCCCGGCTTCTCCCGGAACTGGCGGCGGACCTCCTCGACGACCTGGCCGCCGGCGCGGCCGACCGCCTCCATCGACAGCGACGCGAACAGGCAGACCATCAGGCCGCCGAGCAGCAGGCCGATCAGCACGGGCGGGTCGCCGATGTCGAAGTTCAGCGTCGCGGCGCTCACGCCGGCGTCGCCGAGCTCGAAGCGGAAGCCGGCGAACAGCACCACCGCCGCGAGCACGGCCGAGCCGATCGCGTAGCCCTTCGTCACGGCCTTGGTCGTGTTGCCGACCGCGTCGAGGCGGTCGGTGATGTCCCGGACCTCCTCGGGCAGGTCGGACATCTCCGCGATGCCGCCCGCGTTGTCGGTGATCGGGCCGAAGGCGTCCAGCGCGACGATGAGGCCGGTCAGCGAGAGCTGGCCCATGACCGCCACGCCGATGCCGTAGATGCCCTCGACGCCGCCGCCGGCGAGCTCCCACGAGGCCAGGATGCCCAGCGACAGCACCAGGGCCGGCAGCGCGGTGGCCTGCAGGCCGGAGCTGAAGCCCTGGATGATGTTCGTGGCATGGCCGGTCTGCGACGCGGCGGAGGTCTTCTTGACCGGGCCGAAGCGCGTCGACGTGTAGTAGTCGGTGATCACGAACAGCAGGCCGGTGACGGCGATGCCGATCAGCGCGCACAGGTACAGGCTGCCGACGCCCGGGGTGTCGCCCGCGTTGGCGCGGAACGTCACGCCGTCCATGAGCCACCGGGTGACGGGGTAGAACAGGGCCGCGGAGATGATCCCCGAGGCGATCAGGCCCTTGTACAGGGCACCCTCGACGTTGTCGGTCGAGGTCCGCACGAAGAACGTGCCGATGATCGAGGCCAGGATCGCCGCCGCGCCGAGG
>JAICJK010000602.1 GCA_025928415.1 Solirubrobacteraceae bacterium
GAAGTGCTCGTTGTGCTCGCGGGCACGACCGCGCCGCTGACCGGGCGGCAGATCGCGCGCCTGGTCCGGCGCGGCAGCTCGCCCTCGGTCTCCGCAGCGCTGGACCGGCTCGTCGAGCAGGGTCTCGTGCACCGGCAGGAAGCGGGACGGGCCTACCTGCAGACGCTGAACCGCGACCACATCGCGGCCCCCGTCGCCGAGTTGCTCGCCGGTCTCCGCGGGACGCTCCTGCGCCGCCTGCGCGAGGCGCTCGACGACTGGCAGCAGGCGCCCGTGCACGCGTCGATGTTCGGCTCGGCGGCTCGCGCCGACGGCGACCAGAGCTCCGACATCGACCTGTTGATCGTCCGCCCCGCCGGCGTCGACGAGGAGGACCAGACGTGGCGCGCGCAGCTCGACGCGCTCGGCGAGCGGGTCCTCGCCTGGACGGGCAACCACGCCGGCATCGCAGAGCTCGCGGAGGCAGACCTGCCACGGCTGCGCCGCAACCCGCCGCCGATCCTGGGCGACCTTCGCGCCGACGGCATCGATCTCGCAGGCCTGCCCGTCCGCGCCCTGTTCAAGGAGCGCGGGTGACGCCCCGGCGGGCCTCGCGCACACAGGACTGTGGCGCCGGCGACGCCCGTGGCCGGCTGCGAGACGCCCGCGCTCAGCTCGATCTCGCCGAGCTCGCAACCGCCGGCAGCGCCCCCGAGGAGCGGAAGGCCGCCGCGTCCTGCGCGGTCCTGGCCGGCATCGCCGCCGCCGACGCGGCCTGCTGCAGGTCCCTGGGACGGCGCTCACGTGCGCAGGATCACCATGAGGCCGTCGCGCTCGTGCGCCAGGTCGCGCCCGGGGGCCCCGGCGCCGCCCGGCAGCTCGAGCGGCTCCTGGCCGTCAAGGACCAGGCGCAGTACGGGTTCGGCGACCTCGGTGGCCAGATGCTCCTGACCGCCGTGCGCCAGGCGCGAGCGCTCGTCGGCTTCGCCGAGCAGGTCCTCGGGCGGTGACGCGACCGCGCGGCGGCCGCCACCGCGACCTCGCCGTCAGTACGCCACCTCGCCGTCCAGCGAGAACGTCCCCGACTGGCCGTCGAGGTGGTTGTGGTCGTGGGCCTTCAGGCGCTGCCCGGTGATGCGCCGGTAGGCGCCCGTCCCGCCGGTGAAGCTCGCCGTCCCGTCGAAGGTGATCTCGTCCCCGCTGATCACGTAGGTGAGGTCGAGCGTCCCGCGCGCCGAGCCGCGCTTGGTGACGAAGCGGAAGGTCCCCGTGGCGGTGCCGGCCGCCAGGCGCACGACGAGCGTCGCCTGCCCGGCGCCGAACGGCGTGCCGCGGACCGTGCCGCGGTCCTCCAGCGTGCCGGGGGTCGGCGAGCCGACGGTCTTGGCGGCGCCCCTGAGGTGCACGCGGTGCAGCCGCGTCCCGCGCGGCGGGACGAGCGGCACGCGCTGGTAGGTGTCCTGCAGGTCGTCCTGCAGGATCGTCGTCGACCCGGTCGCGCCGAGGGCCAGCGGCCGGCGCAGCACGCGGCTGCGGTAGCGCCAGCCCGCGGGCAGGTGCAGCCGCGAGCCCAGCCGCGGGAGCCGGCCCAGCGTCAGGTGCCGGTCAACGATCTGCGCGTAGGCCTGCATGACGTAGCGCGTCCCGCCGGGCGCGATCAGCTCGAAGATGCGCCGCCCGGCCTTCCAGCGCCAGACGTTGGTCCGGTCGACCGTGCGCTCCGTGTACGGCGTCTGGGCCATCTCGGCCGGCGTGCGGATCGGCAGCGCGGCGACCTCGCGCAGCCGCTGCCCGTGGAAGCTGCGCACGCGGCCGGTGCGGGCGCCGGTCACCGAGTCCATGAGGAAGTGCCGCGGCCCGTTGAGCACGACGGCCGTGGCGCC
>JAICJK010000267.1 GCA_025928415.1 Solirubrobacteraceae bacterium
CGGCGGCCTGCTCGCGCTGGCCTTCGACGCCTGCGGGCATGGGGCGAGCGCGGGCGCGCTCGGGGCCGGGGCGATCGACGACGTGGCGGCGATGGCGGGCCTGCTGCGCGACCGTCTCGGCGGCGGCCCCGTCGCCCTGCGCGGCTCGAGCATGGGCGGCTACCTGGCGCTCGTGGCGGCCCGCCCGGCCGGGGCGGCGGCGGTCGTGGCCGTCTGCCCGGCGGGCGCCGCCCAGCTGCGCCGCGGGCTGGACACCGGACGCTTCGACTTCCGCTGCGACCGCGCGGGCCTGGCCGCGCTGCTCGACGCCCACGACCTGCACGCGGCGGTCGCCGGGCTCGAGGCCCCGCTGCTGCTCCTGCACGCCGAGGGCGACGAGAGCGTCCCCGTGCAGCAGTCGCGCGAGCTCGCCGCGGCGGCGCCGGACTGCCGCTACGTCGAGGTGCCCGGCGGGCACCACCGGTCGATCCAGCACGACGCCGAGCTCACGGGCGTCAGCGTGCGGTTCGTGCTGCGGGCGCTGCGACGGGGCGCAGGCCCAGCCCTCCCGCCCGCCGCCTGACCCAGGCCAGCCCCGCGACGCCGACCGCGATCATGACCAGGCTCTCGAGCTGCGGGCCGGTCAGCCCGCCGAGGGCGTGCGCGTTGCGGCGCAGGAACTCCACCAGGAAGCGCTCCACCCCGGCCGCGACCAGGTAGATGCCGAACAGCACTCCCGGCCGGACGCGGTCGCGCAGGTGCCACAGCCCCAGCGCGACCAGGGTCATCGCGAGCGTCTCGTAGATCGGCGTCGGGTGGACGGTCGTGGTCGTGGGGACCGTCCCGTGCGGGTAGGCCATCGCCCACGGCCCGTCCCACGCCTTGCCGTAGTCGCCGTCGCCGGAGACCTGGCAGCCGATGCGGCCGATCGCGTAGCCCAGCGCGAGCGGGACCGCGCAGGTGTCGGCCAGCACCCAGCCCCAGAAGCCGCGCCAGCGGGCCCACAGCAGCATGCCGATCGCGCCGCCGATCGCGCCGCCGTACCAGACCAGGCCCGAGCCGCCGAAGACCGCCCCCAGGCCGCCGCCCGGGTGCTGGATCAGGTAGTAGGCGCGCGCGCCGATCAGCCCGCCGGCGAGCGCGGCGAAGACCATCTCGTAGGCCCAGTCCACGGGCTTGCCCAGCTCCTGCAGCCGCCGCGCGATGATCGCCCCCGAGGCGGCGAACCCGAGCGCGAACATGACCCCGAACGTCTTGATCGAGAGTCCGAGGACGTGGATCTCGGGCTGCATGGCTCCAGCCTACGACGCGGCCCGCCGCCGGCGAGCCGACCGCCCGGGGCCGCCGCCCGCGCGTGGGACGCCGGCGGGCGTCAGAGGTAGTTCATCGGGTTGACGACCGAGCCGTTGATGCGCACCTCGAAGTGCAGGTGCGGCCCGAAGCACAGCCCGGTGCAGCCGGTGTAGCCGATGACCTGCCCCTGGGAGACCGACGCGCCCAGCGACGTGGCGAAGCGCGACTGGTGGGCGTAGCAGGTGGACATCGTGGCCGTGTGCTGGACGCAGGTGAAGTTGCCGTAGCCGCCGGAGGCGCCCACGCTCTGCATCAGGGCGACCCGACCGGCGGCGGCCGCCCGGATCGGCGTGCCCTCGGGGACGCCGATGTCGATGCCCGGGTGGCAGCGCTCCCAGGCGCGGCTCTCGCAGAACGGCGAGGTGATCGGGCCGTTGACCGGCCAGATGAGCGCCCCCGAGCCGTGCTTGATCGCGCCCGCGGGCAGCCCGCCGCCCGCGGACTGCAGCGTCGAGGTGATCTTGGCCTGCTCGGCCTTCAGGCTGGACAGCGCGCCCTCGAGGTGCTCGCGCTCGCCGCGGACCTTCAGCAGCGCGTGCTGCTTGTCGGACTTCGTGCTCGCGTAGCCCACCCGCGTGTCGATCAGCCCCTGCTTGATCGAGGCGATCTCGTCGCGCCGCTGCTGGACGGCGGCGGTCAGGCGCTGCTGACCGGTCTCCAGGACGGCCAGGCGCCTGGAGGTCGACGTCGCGTCGGCCTTGGCGTCCTTGACGAGCGTGACGACCTGCTGGTCCTGCTCGTTGATGCGCTCCAGGAAGTCCTGGCGCTCGAGCAGGTCCGCGAAGCCCTTGGCGTTCAGGATCACCGTGACGAGGTCGGGCTTGTCGGCCTGGTAGAGCTCGACGAGCCGGGCGGCGAGCTGGCGCCGGGCGACGGCCAGGCGCGCGCGCAGGCGCACCAGCCGGGCGCGCTGGGCGCGCAGGTCGGCCTGGGTGGCGGCCAGCCGGGCGCGCTTGGCGTCGAGGTCGGTCTGGACGCGCTGCTCGCGGCTCTGAAGGCCGCCGATGCGCGCCTGCAGGCCGGCGATCCGCCTGGAGTAGCGGGTGATGTCGCTGGTCAGGACGCGCTCGGTGCCCTTCTTGCGCCCGATGCGGCCCTGCGTGGACTCGATCTTCTTCTGGAGCTGGGCGGAGCGTGCCCCCGTGTCCGAGGCCCCCTGCGAGGCGAGCGGCAGGACGGCCCACAGCAGCAGCGGCAGCACCGCCCCCGCGATGAGCAGTCGGAGGCGCATGGACGGCCCGGGAGGGTAGTGGCCCGCCGCGGGGGCCGCTGCACCCGGCGTTGCAGTTGCTTAAGGAAGCCTGAAGGCGACCCTGCCATCCTGTCCGGCATCATGCGCAACAAGTCGTTCGGTCGTGACACCGGCCTCCAGGCCCGGATGCTGCTCACGATGTTCCTGCTCGGCGCCGTCTACGTCGTCCTGATCGGCGTGCTGTTCGCCGCCGGCGCGAGCGGGGTGACGATCATCGTCATCGCCGGCGGGCTGTTCCTGCTGCAGGCGTTCACGTCCGAGAAGCTCGCGCTGCGCGCGATGGGCGCTCGCGAGGTCTCCCCGCAGGAGGCGCCCGAGCTGCACGCCATGATCGAGCGCCTGTGCATCCAGGCCGACCTGCCCAAGCCGCGGGTGGCCGTCGCGCAGAACCGGATGCCCAACGCGTTCGCGATGGGCATCCGCAAGAAGGACTCGGTCGTCTGCGCGACGACGGGCATCATGGAGCTGCTGTCCCCCGCCGAGCTCGAGGGCGTCATGGCGCACGAGCTCAGCCACATCGCCAACCGCGACGTCGCGGTGATGACGATGGCGAGCTTCTTCGCGTCGATCGCCTCGATGGTCGTCCAGTTCGGCTTCCTGTTCGGCGGCGGCTTCGGCGGCGGCTCGTCCGACAGCGACGACGACGGCCCGGGCGCGATGGTGGTCATCCTCGTCTCGCTGGGCGTCTACGTCCTGTCGTTCGTGCTCATGCAGGCGCTGTCGCGCTACCGCGAGTACGCGGCCGACCGCGGCTCGGCGATCATCACCGGGCGCCCGAGCGCGCTGTCGAGCGCGCTGCTGAAGATCAGCGGGACGATGGACCGCATCCCCCAGCAGGACCTGCGCAGCAACGGCGAGCTGGCCGCGTTCTTCATCTTCCCGCCCGGGGCCAAGAAGGCCGTCGGCAACATCTTCTCGACGCACCCGCCGCTCGAGAAGCGCATCGCCGCGCTGAGCCGCTTCGAGGCGCAGCTCCAGAGCGGCGGCGGCACCGGCGTGGCCGTCGCCGCCTAGTGGCCCGCTAGCGCATGGGGTTCCTGGACGCGCTGCTCGGCAGGCGCAAGATCAAGGGGCCGGCGCCCGACCGGCTGTTCGCCATCAGCACGGCGTACGTGTCGCTGGAGGCCGCGCACGGGATCACGACGCGCGGCAAGGCCGCGATCGTCTTCCAGCCCCTGGCCACCGGCGACTTCCAGCAGATCGTCACCGAGATGGAGGAGGTCGTGCGCGGGACGGGCGAGGAGACCGGCACGACGCTGCAGACCAGCGACGACGACTACGGCTACCGCTGGATGGTCCTCGCCGACAGCGACCTCGAGGACCTCGTGGTCGGCGTCAACGCCGTCAGCGACGCGCTCGCCGTCGGCGGCTACAACGACCGCGTCCTGTGCG
This sequence comes from Solirubrobacteraceae bacterium, assembly GCA_025928415.1. Taxonomy (GTDB): domain Bacteria; phylum Actinomycetota; class Thermoleophilia; order Solirubrobacterales; family Solirubrobacteraceae; genus Paraconexibacter. The sequence goes on from JAICJK010000267.1 coordinate 3,977, forward strand.
CCGTGTTCGCCTTCCAGGACGCCCAGAGCCACCCGCTCTACTTCATCTACAACTACAAGCGCGGCTCCTGGTACCCGTTCGTGCCGGCGCCGGGCGCCCAGCAGCGCTCCAACGAGCAGGAGCTGCAGCTCCGCGCCAAGGTCGGCACGGAGCTGCCGATCGAGCCCGAGCTCGAGCGCTGGTTCCCTCTCTGGGGAATCCCCATTTAGACCAGAGGGCCGGCGGAGAACCCGAGCCGGGAGTTCCTCATCGGCGAAGGCCGACGTCGTCGCGGAGGGCGCTCCGACGTCGGTCGGGAGTTCCGCGATCCGGCTGCGCCGGATGAGGAACTCCCACGCCGCGGTCTTCGCCTTCGCCTCAGGCCCGCGCTGCGGGGGGATCCGGAATTAACCCCTCCCCGCTGAACTCCTCGCCCGCCTCGGCGAAGGAGAGGTCGGCGGGCGGCAGGATGAAGTCCGAGGCCTCGAGCTCGTCGTCGGACAGCGCGGCCCCGTGCTCGCGCACGAAGGCCAGCAGGGCGTCGTAG
>JAICJK010000161.1 GCA_025928415.1 Solirubrobacteraceae bacterium
AAGTACATCGCCTGGGTGCAGGTGTAGATGGTCAGGCGCCCGCTGGGCTCGGGGACCGCGAGCGCCACCTGCGTCTCCAGCGGCATGTGCTCGATCGCCTGCGGGCGGTAGACGCCCTCGACGACCACGTCGGCCTTCTCGAACGCGCGGTCGACGTCGCCCTTGCGCACGCGCCGGTGGTTGTGGGGCCCGAAGTGCGGATAGGTCGAGCCCCACTGGTGGAACGTCGGGGCGTCCGGGTCGGAGGCGATGCGGATGTCGAAGACCGGCTCGCGCTCCTCGTAGACGACGTCGACGGCCTCGACGGCGGCCATCGCGATCTCCTCGGACTCGGCGGCGACGGCCGCGACGACCTGGCCCTTCCAGCGGACCTCGCCGTCGGCCAGCAGCGGCTCGTCGGCGGGGACGCCGAGGGCCTCCAGGTGCCCGTAGACGTTGTGCGGGACGTCGGCGCAGGTGACCACGGCATGCACGCCCGGCAGCGCCTCGGCCCTGCTGGTGTCGATCGAGCGGATCACCGCGCTGTGGTGCGGCGAGCGGACCGCCTTGGTCCACAGCGCGCCGTGCACGCGGACGTCGTCGACGTACTGCGTGCGCCCCGTGACGTGGGCCAGGCCGTCGTAGCGGGGCAGCCTCGCCCCCACGGCCTTCATGCCGGGCTCCCGGGGATCAGGGTGACGGCGTCCTCGCCCTGCGGGCCGGCATCGGCCTCCGAGCGGCCGGTGTCGACCTCGCCGTTGACCGCCGCCGTGACGGCGTCGATGATCTTCACGTAGCCCGTGCAGCGGCACAGGTGCCCGCTGAGGGCCTGGCGGATCTCCTCGCGCGACGGCTCGCCGCCGCGGTCCACCAGGGCCTGGGCGGCCATCATGAAGCCCGAGGTGCAGAACCCGCACTGGGCGGCGTAGTGCTCGTGGAAGGCGGCCTGGACGACCGACAGGTCGTCCGGGGTGCCGAGGCCCTCGACGGTGGCGATCCGCGCGCCGTCGACGGCGGCGACGGGGGTCAGGCACGAGCGGCGCGGCTCGCCGTCGACGAGCACGGTGCAGGCGCCGCAGCCGCCCTGCTGGCAGCCGGCCTTCGGGCTGGTGATCGACAGCTCCTCGCGGAGGACCTCCAGGAGCGTCGTGAGCGGTGGGGACAGCACCTCGTGCTCGGTGCCGTTGACGGTCAGTCTCATGGGCTGCCTTTCAGGTCAGGTCGGTGAGGGCGCGGCGGACGAGCACCGGGAGCGTCCTGCTCCGGTACCAGGCGGACGCGAGGGCGTCGTCGTGGGGCGTCACGTCGTCGAGGACGCGGTCGGCGGCGGCCTGCGCGTCGCCCGCGTCGGCGAAGGCCGCCTCGGCCGCGCGGCAGCGCACGGCCCGCGGGCCGGCGCCGGAGGCGGCGATGCGCACCTGGCCGCCGGTGCGGGCGGCGCACACCGCAAGGACGGTGTAGGCGTGGGCGTGCGGGCGGCGCACCGCGGCGGTCGACCCGGCCTGGGGATCGGCGAAGGAGACGTCGAGCACGAGCCGGCCGCCGGGGCTCGCCGCGAGGAACTCCTCGACGTCCTCGGTGCGCTCGCCGTCGGCGCCGGCCGAGCGGACCTGCGCGCCCAGCGCGATCAGCGCGGCCTGCAGGTCGCCGCGCGGGCTCTGCTCGCCGGGCGGGGCGCAGAGGTTGCCGCCGAGCGTCGCCTGCGCGCGGATCTCGGCGTCGGCGACGTGGCGGGCGGTGCTGCGCAGCGGCTCCGGCGCCTGGTCGAGCGCGGCGACCGTCGCCATCGCGCCGACGGTCGTGCGGCCCGCCTCGCGGGTCAGCCCGGCCAGCCCGGCGCCGCCGAGCAGCAGCGCGCGGCGCGGCCTCAGGCGCCCGTGCGTGATCTCCGGCACCACGATGGTGCCGCCGGCCACGACGGTGACGTCGGCGCCGCTTCCGAAGGCCTCGACGGCCTCCTGCGCCGAGGTCGCAACCACGACCTCCGCCGCATCGACTGCTGCCATGTCAACTCTCCCCTTCGACGCCAGGACACTGGACTGGGGCGGTTATACCTCAGGGGCGCGCGGCAGGCAACGATTATCGATTGCGTCGTCGCCGGGGCGACTGACGGCCTGTCAACCACGGTGCGACGTGGTTAGGGTGCCGGGCGTGAGCAGCCCCACCAGCTTCGCGTCGATCACCGAGGTGGAGGCCGCGCTGCGCGCCCATTCCTACCTCCCGCAGCGGGGCCTGGCGTCCTCGCTGTTCCTGGCTCTGGCCATCGAGAAGCCGCTGCTGCTGGAGGGCGAGGCGGGGGTCGGCAAGACCGAGGCGGCCAAGGCGCTGGCCGCGGCGATGGGCGCCAGGCTGATCCGCCTGCAGTGCTACGAGGGCCTCGACGTGGCCCACGCGGTCTACGAGTGGAACTACGCGCGCCAGCTCCTGCACATCCGCGCCGCGCAGGAGGGCGCCGTCGACGAGCAGGAGCTGTTCGGCCCCGAGTTCCTCATCCGCCGCCCGCTGCTGGAGGCGATCGCCTCCGACGAGCCGGTGGTCCTGCTCATCGACGAGATCGACCGCGCGGACGACGAGTTCGAGGCGTTCCTGCTCGAGGTCCTCTCCGACTTCCAGATCACGATCCCCGAGATCGGCACGATCTCCGCCAAGCGCCGGCCCGCGGTCATCCTCACCTCCAACCGCACCCGCGAGCTGCACGACGCGCTCAAGCGCCGCTGCCTGTTCCACTGGATCACCCACCCACCGCTGGAGCGCGAGATCGAGATCGTGCGGCTGCGGGTGCCCGGCGTGCCGGAGCGGCTGGCCGCGGAGGCGGCCGCGTTCGTCGCCGGGCTGCGGACGATGGACCTGGCCAAGGCGCCCGGCGTCGCCGAGACGATCGACTGGGCCCACGCGCTGGCCGCGCTGGGCTGCGAGGAGCTCGACGCCGAGGTCGTCGAGCAGACGCTCGGGTCGGTGCTGAAGTACTACGAGGACTTCGAGACCGTGCGCGACGACGCGGTGGCCCAGCTGCTGCGCGAGGCCCGCGAGGCGGCGGCGATCGTGCCGGCCGGCGCCGGCCTTGCGAGTTCGCTGCGCGAACGTCGCGGCAGCGTGTCCTGATGAGCGATGCGCTGACGCGCCACGTCGTCACCTTCGGCCGCGTGCTGCGCGAGGCCGGGCTGGAGATCGGGCCGGGCCGCCTGTCCGATGCGCTGAACGGCCTGGACCGCGTCGACGTCACGCGCCAGGACGACGTCTACTGGACGCTGCGCACGACGCTCGTGGCGCGGCGCGAGGAGCTCGACCTGTTCGACCGGGCCTTCGACGCCTGGTTCCTGCGCCAGGCCATCCGCCCGCCGAGCCGGCGCGACGACGACCCGCGCCAGGCCCCCAGGCGCGCCCAGCGCGTGCGCCGCGATGCGTCGGCCGGGCAGGACGCGCCGGCCGAGCGGGAGCCGGAGGAGATCGGGACCAGCGCGCACGAGGTCCTGCGCCGCAGGGACTTCGCCGCGATGACGCCCGCCGAGCTCGCCGCCGCACGCAAGCTCATCTCCGCGGTCGCCGCCCGGCGCCCGCGCCGGCGCTCGCGGCGCCTGCAGCCCCATCGCCGCGGGCACGTCCTGGACCTGCGCTCGCTGGCCCGCGGCTCGCTGGCCACCGGCGGGGACCCCGTGGAGCGCCGCTTCCGGCGGCGGACCGAGCGGCCGCGCAAGCTCGTGGTGCTGTGCGACGTGTCGGGCTCGATGGAGCCCTACACCCGCGCGCTGCTGCTCTACCTGCACGCGACCGTGCGCTCCGGCCGCGGCGTCGAGGTCTTCGCGTTCGGCACGCGCCTGACGCGCCTGACGCCCGAGCTGATGTCCCGCGACCCCGAGCAGGCGCTCGCCCGCGCGGCCGCCCGCGTCGTCGACTGGGCCGGCGGCACGCGGATCGGCGCGTCGCTGAAGGCCTACAACGACGTCTGGGGGCGCCGGGCGCTGACCCGCGGCGCGGTGGTCCTGATCGTCTCCGACGGCTGGGAGCGCCAGGACCACGAGCTCGTGGGGCGCGAGATGGCGCGCCTGCACCGGGCCGCCTACGCGGTGGTGTGGGTCAACCCCCTGAAGGGCAGCCCGGACTACGAGCCACTCGCGGCGGGCATGCGCGCCGCGCTGCCGTCCGTCGACCGCTTCGTGTCGGGGCACGACCTCGCCAGCCTGGAGGCGCTCGGCGATCTGCTGTCGTCGATCGAGAGGAGGCACGAGGCATGAGGGACGTCCTGGCCGACATCCAGCGGCTGCGGGAGCGGGGCGAGCGCTTCGCGCTGGCGACGGTCGTCGCGACGCGCCGCACGGCGCCGCGCCCGCTGGGCTCCAAGCTCGTCGTCGCGGAGGACGGCGCGCTGGCCGGCTCGGTGTCGGGCGGCTGCGTGGAGGGCGACGTGCACGCCCACGCGACGGCGGTCCTCGGCGGCGAGCGCCCGCACCTCGTCTCCTACGGGATCGACGACGAGCTGGCCTTCTCGGTCGGCCTGTCGTGCGGCGGCGAGATCGACGTCTTCGTCCACGAACCGGACGCGGCGGTGCTGGAGCGCGCGATCGAGGTCATCGAGGGCGGCGAGCGCGCGGTGCTGTTCACCGTCCTCGACGGGCCCGACGCGGGCGCGTCGTGCCTGGTCACCGAGCGGGGCGAGGCGGTGGGCGCGGGGGCCGAGCGCGCCCGCGGCCTCGTCGACGGCCTCGTGCGTGGGGCGCGCGACGCGCTCGTCGAGCGCGACGGGCGCAAGCTGTTCGCCGAGGTCTACGCGCCGCCGCCGCGGCTGGTCGTGGTCGGCGCCGTCGACACCGGCGAGGCGCTGTGCCGCGCGGCGGCCGGGCTGGGCTGGAGCACGATCGTCGTCGACGCCCGCGCGGCGTTCGCGACGCCGGAGCGCATGCCGAGCGCCGGCGAGCTGGTGGTCCGCTGGCCGGCCGAGGCGCTGGCCGACATCGCGCCGGACCACCAGACGGCGGTGGTCGTCCTCAGCCACGACGAGAAGTTCGACGTCCCCGCGCTGCTGGCGGCGCTGCGGACCGAGGCGTTCTACATCGGGGCGATCGGCGCGCGGCGCACGCAGGAGCGCCGCCGGGCGCGCCTGCTCGAGGAGGGCGCCGACCCCGCGTCCCTGGAGCGGATCAGCGGGCCGTGCGGCCTCGACGTGGGCGCGGACACGCCGGCCGAGACGGCCGTCTCGATCCTGGCCGAGGTGCTCGCGGTCCGCGCCGGGCGCAGCGGCGGGCGGTTGCAGAGCGTCAGGGGATCGATCCACGCCGACGCCCGCGAGGCGTCCGTCGCGGCGCCGTCCTAGGACGGAGATCCGGCACGTGACCGGCGGCGTCTGTTACGTTCGCCGCCGGTTCTCGATAATCACGAGGAGGGTCGGCGATGGCGGTGCAGGTCAAGTCACCAGCGATGCGCGAGCTGGTCTCCGAGGACGCCGAGCTCGAGCGGCTCGGCACCGGCTACGCGTTCGGCGAAGGGCCGATCTGGAACCCGGACGGCTTCTTCCTGTTCAGCGACATGCCCGGCGACACGCGCCGCCGGTGGGACGAGCGGGGCGGCGTCAGCACCGTCGCGAGCCCGTCCAACAAGGGCAACGGGATGACCCTCGACGCGGACGGCCGGCTGATCGTCTGCGAGCACTCCACGAGCTCGGTGGTCCGCATGGACCCCGACGGCACGGGCGCCGGCCGCGAGGTCCTCGCCAGCCACTACGAGGGCAAGGAGCTCAACAGCCCCAACGACGTGATCGTCGCCGACGACGGCGCGATCTGGTTCACCGACCCGACGTTCGGCCGCATGCCGGGGTTCGGCATCGAGCGCGACCAGGAGCTCGACTTCCAGGGCGTGTACCGCATCCCGCCCGGCGGCGGTGACCTGCAGCTCGTCGCCCGCGACTTCGACGAGCCCAACGGGCTGTGCTTCTCGCCCGACGCGTCGCTGCTCTACATCAACGACACCACCCGCGCGCACATCCGCGTCTTCGACGCCGACGTCGCCGGCGGCACCATCTCCAACGGCCGCGTGCTGGCCGACGGCATCGGGTCGGGCGACCTGGCGGTCGGCGACCTCGTCGACGGCATGAAGTGCGACGAGCGAGGCAACGTCTGGGTCACCGGCCCGGGCGGCGTGCTGGCCTTCAGCCCCGAGGGCGAGCACCTCGGCACGGTCGAGGTGCCCGAGAACGTCGGCAACATCGGCTGGGGCGGCCCCGACTGGAGCTGGCTGTTCATCCCGGCGAGCACGTCGCTGTACCGCATCCGGTGCAGCGTCTCCGGCAACCGCGTCTCCTACATGAGGTGAGCAAGTGAGCGACGACCTGCGGCTCGACCCGAAGCGGTCGGCCCTGATCATCCAGGACATGCAGAA
>JAICJK010000645.1 GCA_025928415.1 Solirubrobacteraceae bacterium
AGAGCAGGACGGTCCGCTCGGCCCGGCCGGCGATCCGCGCCAGCAGGTTCCCCGCGCCGGCGCCCGTGACGCGCGCGGTGTCGTCCTCCTCGACCGCGAGGCCGAGCGCCTCCAGCTCGGCGGTGACCCGGTCGGCCACCTCGCGCTCCTCCCCGGAGGGCGAGCGGATCGCGCAGAGCTGCGCGAAGGTGTCGTTGAGGCGCCGCCGCTCGAGGTCCGAGGCGCGGCTCACGCCCGGGAGGCGCGGATCTCGCTGCCCTCGGGGGCCCGGTCGCGCGCGCGGCTCAGCGCCGCGGCGACGAACTCGCGGAACAGCGGCGCCGGGCGCTCGGGCCGGGACTTGAACTCGGGGTGGAACTGCGAGGCGACGAAGAACGGGTGGTCGCGCAGCTCGATGACCTCGACCAGGCGCTCGTCGGGCGACGTCCCCGACACGACGAGCCCGGCGGCCTCCAGGCGCTTGCGCAGGGAGATCGACACCTCGTAGCGGTGGCGGTGGCGCTCGTAGATGACGGCCTCGCCGCCGTAGATCTCGCGGGCGCGGGTGTCGGGGTGCAGCTTCACGGGGTCGGCGCCCAGGCGCATCGTGCCGCCGAGGTCGGACACTTCTTTCTGCTCGGGCAGCAGGTCGATCACCGGCCACTCGGTCTCGATGTCGAACTCGGTCGAGTTGGCGCCCGGCATGCCGGCCACGTGGCGGGCGAACTCGCTGACGGCGATCTGCATGCCCAGGCACACGCCGAGGTAGGGGATCCGCCGCTCGCGCGCGACCTGCGCCGCGCGGATCTTGCCCTCGATCCCGCGGCCCCCGAAGCCGCCGGGGATGATGATGCCGTCGGCGCCGGCCAGCCGCTCGAGCGCCTGCTCCTCGCTCTCGAGCGTCTCGGAGTCGACCCAGTCGATCTGGATGTCGCCGCCGTGGACCCAGCCGGAGTGGCGCAGGGCCTCCGACACGCTGAGGTAGGCGTCCTCGAGCTGGACGTACTTGCCGACGAGGGCGATCCGCACCGGGGTGCGGGCGGCGCTGGCGCGCTCGATCAGGTCCGGCCACTCGCCGAGGTCGGCGGGGGTCGCGGTGTCCTCCAGGCCGAGCTGCTCGACGATGAAGTCGTCCAGGCCCTGCTCGTGGTACCAGAGCGGGACCTTGTAGATGTTGTCGACGTCCTTGGCCGAGACGACGGCCTCGACGGGCAGCGACGCGAACAGCGCGATCTTCTTGCGGATCTCCAGGCCGAGCTCGCCCTCCGAGCGGCACAGCAGCATGTCCGGCTGGATGCCGATGCGGCGCAGCTCGTTGACCGAGTGCTGGGTCGGCTTGGTCTTCAGCTCGCCCGCGTGGCCGATGTAGGGCACGAGCGTGAGGTGGACGAACATGCAGTTGCGCCGGCCCACGTCCACGGGGAACTGGCGGATCGCCTCGAGGAACGGCAGCGACTCGATGTCGCCCACCGTGCCGCCGATCTCGGTGATGACGACGTCGACGTCGCTGGTCTCGCCGATCAGGCGGATGCGCTGCTTGATCTCGTCGACGATGTGCGGGACTACCTGGACGGTCGCGCCGAGGTAGTCGCCGCGCCGCTCGCGGCGGATGACCGTGTTGTAGATCGCCCCGGTCGTGACGTTCGAGGCGCGCGAGGTGTTGACGTC
>JAICJK010000396.1 GCA_025928415.1 Solirubrobacteraceae bacterium
CGCGCCCGCCCGCGCCGAACCCCTCGGTATCGTGGCCCGCCATGCCGGCCCCGCTGAAGATCATCATCCTCGAGGGCGACGAGACGGGCCAGGAGCTGCTGGAGCAGGCCATCCGCGTGCTCGCCCACGACGTGATCGGGCTCGAGCTCGACCTGCCCCGCCACGACCTCTCGCTCGCGCGGCGCCGCGCGACGCGCAACGAGGTCGTCGTGGAGGCCGCGCAGGCCATGCGCGAGGCCGGCTTCGGCATCAAGGCCGCGACGATCACCCCCGAGGGCGCCGACGACGTCGGCTCGCCCAACCGGATCGTCCGCGAGGGCGTGGACGGCAAGGTCATCGTCCGCACCGGCCGCCGGATCCCCGGCGTCACGCCGCTCGGCGGCACCCACCACCCCATCTCCGTGGTCCGGATGGCGGTCGAGGACGCCTACGGCGCCGAGCAGTGGCGCGAGGGCGAGCCCGGCGCCCCGGGCGAACAGGCCTTCCGGACCGAGAAGATCACCCGGTCGACGTGCCACGCGGTCTCCGAGTACGCCTTCCGCACCGCGCAGAAGATGGGCGGCAAGGTCTACGGCGGCCCGAAGTGGACGGTGTCCCCCGTCTACGAGGGCATGCTCAAGGAGGAGATGGACGCGGCGGCCGCCCGCTACCCGGACGTCCCCTACCGGCCGATCCTCATCGACGCGACGTACGCGGGCCTGCTGTCCGGCAGCTCGGAGACGCCGCTGGTGATCCCGGCGCTCAACCGCGACGGCGACTGCCTGTCGGACCTCGTCATGCCGATGTTCGGCTCGATCGCCGGCGCGGAGTCGGTGCTGCTGGCCTTCGACGCCGCCTACCGCACGACGGTCGCGATGGCCGAGGCCCCGCACGGGACCGCCCCCGCGCTGCAGGGCAAGGACGTCGCCAACCCGATGGCGATGATCCTGAGCTGCGCCGCCGTCCTGCACTACGCGGCCGAGGCCGGGCACGCCGGGGCCGAGCGCGCGTCGCGGGCGATCTACGAATCGGTCCTCGAGGCCACGGCGGCGGGCGTCCGGACGCCGGACCTCGGCGGCCACGCCGGCACCACCGCGTTCACCGACGACGTCATCGCCCGCGTGCGGACCAAGATCGACGTGTGGTCCTCGCTGGGCACGTCGGTCTGATCGCGCGCACCGTCAGGCCCGGCGCGCGGGCGGCGCCGTCAGGCCCCGGCGCGCGGGCGGCGTCGTCAGGCCCCGGGGTCGACACCAGGCGGTCCGCCGGCCAGCGCGGTGCGGCGCCGGTGCGCGCGCCGGCGGCGCCGGTAGCCCAGCCGCTGGGCGGCGAGCGTCATGGTGCCGGCGACGAGCAGCGCCCCGAGGTTGAGCCCGAGCTGGCCGATCGAGCCGCGGAAGCTGTGCCAGTCGGCGTAGGCGATGGTCACCGCGACGTTCGCGGCGGCGGGGATCGTCGTGACGCTGATGAGGACGCCGATCAACGCGCCGGACTTCGCGGTCGTCAGCGACAGCATGCCGGCCACCCCGGCGCAGAACGCCACGAAGAAGGCGAAGAAGTCGGGCCTCGAGATCGTCCTCGACAGCGAGTGGTCGGCCGGCCCGAAGTGGTCCGGCGTCACGCCCGTCGCCTTGAAGGCCAGCGACGCGAGCAGCGTGACCCCGATCGCGAGCGGGAAGCCCACCGCCAGCGCCGCGGCCGAGCGCAGCGCGAGCCCGGGACGGCGCTCGACGGTCGCCACGCAGAACGCGGCCACCGGCCCGAACTCCGGCCCGACCACCATCGCACCGACGACGAGGATCGGGCTGTCGAGGTAGATGCCCACCGACGCGATCAGCGCAGCCAGCACGATGAAGACCAGGAAGACGCCGGACAGCGCGGCCTCGTCGGACGTCCGCTCGGTCACGTCCTCCCAGACGACGGCATCCGCCGGGGCGCCCTTGGCCGCGCGCTCGGCCGCGTCGGCGGCCTTCGACAGGACGGTGTCCACCGGGTCGATCGAGATCGAGCCGTCGTCGGCGATCCCGAGATGGCGCAGGTCGGCGAGCACGACGCTCGCGTCCTCCCGCGCGACATCGGCCAGGATCACGTCGCCCGGCGGCCGCAGCGCCGCACCCGTCAGGCGCACGATGCTCGACACGGTCTCGCAGCGCTCGAGCGCCTCGAGCACGAGCGGAGCCTTCCGGCTCGGCGTGACGATCCGCAGATGGATCATCCGGGCAGGCTACCCGCCCTCCACCATGCAACAGACGTTGCACGAGCGCGGCCCATTCTCCGCTCTGCCAAGCCAAATCAGCAGCGCCGACCGCGCGAACGTCCGTTCCGTCCGAGCCTCCACCTAGCTTCGCGAACACATGTTCTGCTCGTCCACACGTCCCGCCAGCGCCTGGCACCGCGCCGTGACCAGGGCGCTCGACCTCGCCATCGCGTTCGCGACCCTCGACAGCTACGGCATCGCCGGCGCGCGCGACGCGGTCGGCGAGCCACCCAAGGCTCCGCCGCTCCCCGCGCACCCGCATCGCGCGCCCCTCGCGGCGCCGCGCCCGCCGCGACGCCCCGGCGTCACCCCGGCTCGCCCAGGGCGCTGCGTCACGCCGCTCCGCCACGCCTCGCGCCGCCGCTCCCGCCAGCCCAGCGCCCACCAGGGCAGCGCTCGCTGAGCGGCACACCTGCGCCCGCGCTGTGGCGCGGTGTCCCTGCGGTGCGCGAGCTGATGCGGCGGCTCTGAGGAGGGGCCGCGGCGGGAGGCGCGGCCACCGATGGTGCAGCCCTGGTCGCGGATGCAGTCCCATCGCTCGGCGCCGTATAGGCCGGGCGATGGGAGTGCACGCGCGCCCGGGGGCAGGTGGCCGGCAGGCGAGAGAGCGTCCGTCGGCGACGCGCGAGCGGGGCGTCGGCGCGACGCGACGCGCGAGAAAGCGACGGCGCGAAGCCCCTGGACCGTCGGCGCCACGCACAATGCGCACCACCTCGGCGCCAGGCGCCGGCGCCGCCCACGACGCAGAAGAGCCGCCCTTGCGGGGCGGCTCTTCTGGAGAAGAAACCGGCGGCGTCCTACTCTCCCGGGCCCTTGCGGGCCAAGTACCATCGGCGCTGAGGGGCTTAACTGCTCTGTTCGAAATGGGAAGAGGTGTTTCCCCCTCGCCATAGCCACCGGAAACCTGCGAGAGGCTCCCAGCGGCCCTTCAAAACTGCACAGTTCGCCACACCGGGTATCACCGGTTCAAAAAGATCCGTCAAGCCCTCGACCCATTAGTACCGGTCTCCTTCGCACGTTGCCGTGCTTCCAGATCCGGCCTATCAACCTGGTGGTCTACCAGGGGTCTTACTCCCTCTAGGGGATGGGAGAGCTCATCTCGAGGCCGGCTTCCCGCTTAGATGCCTTCAGCGGTTATCCGATCCGCACGTAGCTAAC
>JAICJK010000309.1 GCA_025928415.1 Solirubrobacteraceae bacterium
CGGCGCCGCCCGTGGCGCCGCCGGACGTGCCGCCGGCGGCCGGGGCCGCGGGCGTCGTCGTGGTCGTGCCCGTCGTCGCGGTGGTGGACGTGGTCGCCGTCGCGGACGGGCCGGACCCGGGCGCGAGGCTCGCGTCGCTCGGGGGCAGCAGCTGGGGGGTGGTCTTGGGCACCGGGTCGCCGGTGGAGCTGGCGCCGCCGCAGGCGGTCAGGCCGCCCGTCAGCGCCAGCGCGGTGAGCAGGGCCGTGACGCGGCGCGCCATCGGGATCGCCCGGGGCTCAGCCCGCGGGGATCGGCCCCATGCGGCGGCCGCAGGTCGGGCAGTCGTTGAGGTCCTTCTGGGCGAGCTGGTCGCACCAGGGGCAGAACCGCAGGTTCTCGACCGCCCAGGGCAGCCGGGACTCCGAGGGCGCGACGGGCAGGACCTTGCCGACCACCTCGAGCTCCTCGCCGGTGTCGCGATCGGTGTACGTCCGGCCGGGCTCGGCCTCGAAGAAGATCTCCCGGCCGCTCGACGGTGTCCGCAGGCGGTAGCGCTGAGGAAGGCTCATCGCGGGCGATCCTAGCGGGTGGAGCCGACGGGCCGCCCGCCTCCCGCACCCGGTTGCCGGTCGTCTGCCCGTCCCGATAGGGTCAGTCCCGGATGAGGAGCGCTGCGCCGTATGCCATCGTCGCCGCGACCGCCGTCGCCCTAGGGCTCGGCGCGAGTGGCTGCTCGATCAAGTCAGACAACGCCGACAAGGTCGCCGGGAAGAAGCTCTTCGTGCAGAAGTGCGGCTCCTGCCACACGCTGTCGCGGGCGGGGACCAAGGGCGTCACCGGGCCCAACCTCGACATGGCGTTCGCCCGCTCGCGGCTCGACGGCCTCGGCCAGTCCGGCTTCCAGGGCGTCATCGAGAAGCAGATCGGCCACCCGTCGCGGCCCGGGATGCTGGGGACCGGCACGATGCCGGCCGGCCTCGTCAAGGGCAAGCAGGCGACGGACGTGGCGGCCTACGTGGCCCAGTCGGTCGCCCGGCCGGGCAAGGACACGGGGCTGCTGGCCACCGCGGTCGGCGGCGTGCAGTCCAAGAAGCCGGCGGTCGAGGCGGGCGGCGTGCTGAAGATCCCCGCCGCGCCCGGCGGGCAGCTCGAGTACGTCTACGCCAAGGCGCAGGCGAAGGCCGGGCCGGCCACGATCGAGATGCCCAACACCTCGGGCGTCGACCACAACATCGCGATCAAGGGCGTCGGCGCCGGCAAGATCGTGGCCAAGGGCGTCTCGAGCTTCAAGGCGGACCTCAAGCCGGGCACGTACACGTACTTCTGCGAGGTCCCGGGCCACGAGGCCGCCGGCATGAAGGGCACGCTCACCGTCAAGTAGGCGCCGTGCCGGACGTGCCGGCCGAGAGCCGGACGCGCCCGGCCGAGCGCCGGACGCGCCGGCCGAGCGCGACGGAGCCGTCCCGCAGGCGGCCGGCCTGCTTCGGCGAAGGCGGTCGCTAGAAGATCGCGCGGCCGATCAGCACGAGCGCGACGATGACGGCGGCGATCGCCGCGATCACCAGCAGCAGGTGGAAGGCGGCGGCCTCGGAGCGGAGCGGGTTGCCCACGGTGCGCCTGGTCAGAGGATGTAGACGGTCAGGTAGACGACGATCCACATGACGTCGACGAAGTGCCAGTAGATGCCCGGCACCTCGACGCCCCGGTGCGCCGTCGACGAGTAGTGCCCGCGGAACGCGCGCGTGGTGACGATCCCGAGCAGGATCAGCCCGACGCAGACGTGGGCGCCGTGCAGGCCGGTCAGGCCGTAGAACACCGAGCCCTGCGCGTGGTCGTGCGGCGCGAAGCCGATGTGCACGTACTCGTTGATCTGGATGAACAGGAACGTCGCGCCGAGCAGGAACGTCGTGAGGATCCCGGCGCGCAGCCCGAAGTGGTTGTCCTTCTTGATCGACGTCTCCGCCCAGTGCAGCGTCACCGACGACGACACCAGGATCAGCGTGTTGATCCCGGCCACCAGCTTGGGCAGCTCGGTGCCCTCCGCCGGCCAGTGGTCCCCGTTCACGACGCGGATGAAGAAGTAGGCCGTGAAGAAGGCCCCGAAGACCATGATCTCGCTGATGATGAACAGCAGCATCCCGAGCGTCTGGGGGTCGACGCGCGAGCTGCGGTGCGCCTCCGGCGGCCCGTGGTGCTCGTGGCCGTGGCCCGGGGTGGGAAGGGCGGCTGCCTCCATGGCTCAGGCCACCGCGGGCTGGTCGGAGCCCGCCCGGACCTCGACGTGGGTGACCGGCTTGCGCGTCGCGCCCTCCACCCGCCGGATGAGGTCGCCGCGCATCCACCCGGAGCGCGTCGCGGGCAGCGTGGAGATCACGATGTCGTCCACGCGGAAGAACTGACAGGCGTTCTTGACCGCCGTGTAGGGGTCGGGATCGCCGATCATCCCCGCGCAGACCAGGCCCGCCGAGCGGATCCGGTCGAGGACCTGGGCCAGGCGCGCCTGCGCCCGCCGGGCGGCGAGGCCGTCGCCGCCCTCCTGCGGGACCACGCAGATGAACAGGTGCTTGCGGCTCTGGCCGGCGACCTCCTTGAGCCGCGCGAGCAGGTCGTCGCTGGCGGCGGTCCGGTTGGCGACCACGAGCGTGATGTCGTAGGGCAGGCCCTCGGAGTCGAGGTCGGTGACGATGTGCTCGACCCGCATGCCCGCGTCGCCCTCGATCCGCTCGATCAGGTCGCGCCGCAGCCAGCCCGAGGACGTCGCGGGGTAGGTCGAGACGATGATCTGGTCGGGGTGGTACTCGCGGACGGCGTCCATCGTGGCCGTGTAGGGGTCGGGGTCGCCGACCTCGCCGATCGCGTCGATGCCCGCCTCCCGCATGACCTGCCGGGCGAGGTCGATCCGCACCTGGGCCGCCTGGAAGACCGCCTCGTCGTAGATGACGTTGCCGTGCTTCGGCGTGCCCCGCGGCACGCAGGCCACGACCCGGGCATCGCCGTCCACGGCATCCACCGCGGCCTTGACCGCGTCGAACAGCTTCGCGCCGCCGATGGTCTCGTTCGCGACGACGAGGATGGTCTTCATTGGCTGACGCCTCCTGGGCTCGGGGTGGCTGCCGGTTGCGACGTCCCCGCAGGCGTCCCGCGGACCGCCGGCTCGAAGACGCCGTGCACGGCGCCGGGGACGCCGTACTCGTACGGGCCGCCGACCACCGTCGGGACCGTGTCGAAGTTGAAGATCGGCGGCGGCGAGGAGACCTGCCACTCGAGCGTGAGCGCCCGCCAGGGGTTGGCGGCCGCCCGCGGGCCGCCGCGCCACGACGCGACCATGTTGTAGAGGAACACCAGCGTGCTCAGCCCGATCCCGAAGCCCGCGATCGAGATGATGAGGTTCCAGGTGGCGAACTGGTCGGCGTAGTCGGCGACGCGCCGCGGCATCCCCTCGATGCCGATCAGGTGCATCGGCGCGAACGTCGCGTTGAAGAACACGAACGTCAGCCAGAAGTGCAGCTTGCCCAGGCGCTCGTCGTACATCCGCCCCGTCATCTTCGGGAACCAGTAGTAGGTCCCGGCGAAGATCGTGAACAGCGACCCGCCGAACAGCACGTAGTGGATGTGGGCGACGATGAAGTAGGTGTCGCTCACGTGGATCGTGAACGGGATCATCGCCAGCATCACGCCCGAGATCCCGCCGAGCGTGAACATCGTCAGGAAGCCGAGGGAGAACAGCATCGGCGTGTCGAGGTGCAGCACCCCTCGCCACAGCGTCGCCAGCCAGGAGAAGATCTTGATCCCGGTGGGGACCGCGATGATCGCGGTGGTGACCATCATCGGCACGCGGATCCAGCCCTGCATGCCCGAGACGAACATGTGGTGGGCCCAGACGGTGAAGCCGAGCACGACGATGGCCAGCAGCGAGAAGGCCATCATGCGGTAGCCGAAGATCGGCTTGCGCGCCTTGACGGCCAGGATCTCCGAGATGATCCCGAAGCCCGGCAGCATCATGATGTAGACCGCCGGGTGCGAGTAGAACCAGAAGACGTGCTGGTACATCAGCACGTCGCCGCCC
>JAICJK010000061.1 GCA_025928415.1 Solirubrobacteraceae bacterium
ACGGTCCTGCAGGCCGCCGCGAAGCTCAAGGCCACGGTCACGCCGGTCCTGCAGACCGACGTGACGCTCGGCGCCGCCGGCCGCCCGTTCCGCCTGCGCGCGGCGACCGCGAAGATCGTCCTCAACGCGACGAAGACCGCGCAGGCCGCGCTGGCCGTGCCCGCCCCGGCGCCCGGCGCCGGCGCGAGCGTCCCGATCGTGGTCCAGCACTCCCGCTCGGCGGTGAAGGCGTTCGCCGAGCGCGTCGCGCGCGCGGTCGCGCGCCGGCCGCGCAACGCCACCGGCCACATCGGCCTGCGCCGGATCACGATCCGCCGCGCCCGGGTCGGGCACCGCCTCGACGTCGCGGCCACCCGCAAGCTCGTCGACGCCGCCCTCGACGACCCCGCCGCCCCGAAGGTCCTGCACCAGCGGCTGTCGCGCTGGAGCCCCGCCGTCAACGCGAACGACCTGCGCCGTCGCTGGAGCACGGTCATCACCGTGGACAAGTCGGCGTTCAAGCTGCGGCTGTTCAAGGACCTGAAGGTCGTCAGGAGCTACCCGGTCGCCGTCGGCCAGCCCGCCTACCCGACCCCGAGCGGCCTGTTCGCGATCACCAGCAAGCAGGTCAACCCGACCTGGTCGGTGCCCAACAGCCCGTGGGCCGGCGAGCTGCAGGGCACGACGGTCGAGGGCGGCAGCGCGGCCAACCCGCTCAAGGCCCGCTGGATGGGCATCGCGAACGGCGTCGGCATCCACGGCACGGGCGAGGACTACTCGATCGGGTCCGCGGCGTCGCACGGCTGCATCCGCATGCACGTGGCCGACGTGGTCGCCCTGTTCAAGCGCGTGCCGGTCGGCACGCCGGTGCTGCTGCAGTAGGCGCCGGCCGGCGGCCGCTCAGGTCGGCACCCGGTCGCGCCCCAGGGCGGCGCGCGCCCGCGCGGCGGCCGCTCGCGGGTCCAGCGTCCCGAACTCGCGCAGCAGGATGATCGCGCTGACGATGAGCCCCGCCACGAGCAGCACCGCCCCGACGCCGAAGGTGAAGGCGGTGATCGCGGCGAAGTCGACCGGCCGGTCGGTGATCTCGACGAAGCCGTAGGACAGCATCGCCAGCCGCAGCCCGGCGCTCGCCGGGGCGATCGGGATGATGCGCCCGCCGCCCTGCGCGGCCATGACCAGGACGGTGGTCGAGAGCGTGACCGGCAGCGCGAAGGCGCCCATGAACGCCGCGAGCGAGGCGAGCCGCACCACGCGCCCGAGCGCCTGCCAGGTCGCGACCCCCAGGACGAACCGGCGCGGCGAGCCGAAGATCACCAGGCCCTGGCGGAAGCGCTCCACGAACCCGCGCGCGCGGCGGCGCAGGGCGCGGATGAGCGCCAGCAGCGCCACGGTCAGGCCGCCCACGACCGCGGCGGAGATCACGGGATGGGACAGGATCAGCGAGACGTCGACCGCCGGCAGCTCGCCGGTCTGGGTCGGCACCGGCAGGAACCCGCGGGCGAGCGCCCAGGCGACGAGCAGGATCCCGAACGTCGTCTCCGGGACGGTCTCGGGCAGGAAGGTCGCGGCGAGCGTGGAGTAGCTCGAGCCCTCGACGCGGCGGTGGACGAGCGCGAGCTTGACGATGTCCCCGCCGCGGGCCGGGATGACGCCGTTCAGCCCGGCCCCCGCCAGGTAGGCCTGGCAGGTGTCCCGGGCGCGCAGCTCCGTGGCGTCCGGGTAGGTCGCGCGCAGGATCGTGTGCCAGCCCCGGGTCCTGACGGCCTGGGCGGTCAGGTAGAGCACGGTGCCCAGCGCGACCAGCCAGGGGTTCACCGCGGCGGTCTGGTCCAGGATCAGGCCGAGCGCGTGGCGGGCGACCTGCAGGATCTGGCCGAGCTTGTCGAGCACGCGGTCAGCCCCGCGCCCGATCTCCCGTGTCGCGCACGGCGTCCCCGGGGACCCCCATGCGGAGCGGGAGGTTCAGCGTAAGCACGCTCCCATGATGCCCGGTACGTTGGAGTCCCATGGCCACCAGCCCGCAGCCGGGCCCCGATCTCGCATCCGGCGCGTCGGAGCGACGCTGATCGCGCGGCGCCGCTGGTTCGTCGCCGCGGGCGCCGTCGCGGGATGCCTGCTGGCGGCGGGCGGCGCCGGCGCGCCCAGCGCGCGGGCGGTGGTGCACGGCTCCGTGGCCGACGTGAACGCCGGGCCGTGGGCCGGCCAGCTCCTGCTGGACGACGCCTACGTCTGCGCCGCGGCCCTCGTCGCCCCGCGCATCGTCCTGACCGCCGCCCACTGCACCCAGGACCCGGCGCAGGCGAGCACGGGCGAGCCGCCGCGCCTCGAGGTCGCCTTCGGCCGCGAGCGCTCCGACGGGCACGACGGGCAGGAGATCGACGTCGTCGACATCGTCGTGCAGCCGGGCTTCCGGGCCACCGCGCGCTCGGCCCGCGACGACGTCGCCCTGCTCGAGCTCGCGCAGGCCCCGCTGGGGGTGACCCCCGTCCGCCTCGCCCAGCCCGGCGACGCGACCTACATCCGCCCCGGGACGCGGCTGACGGTCCTGGGGTGGGGGCAGACGGACCCCCGCGCGTCGTTCGAGGACCTCACGCCGCCGGCGAGCCTGCACGCCGCGCACGTCCCGCTGCGCTCGATCCGGTCCTGCCGGCGCTTCTGGGGGCGCTCCTACGACGCTCGCTCGACGCTGTGCGCGGGCGCCGTGGTCCGCCCGCACCCCGATGCGTGCACGGGGGACAGCGGCGGGCCGCTGGTGGCCTTCCTGCCCTACAGCCCGCCGTCGCTCGTCGGCGTCGTCTCCTACGGGACGCGGAGCTGCGGGGCGGGGCCGACCGCCTACGCGCGGACGTGGTTCGGCCCGCTGCAGCACTGGCTGCGGGCCCAGATGTCGGCCAGGACGCTGGCCGGGGGCTGAGGCGGGCGGGCGCAGTGCCGCGTCACGACCCGGCGATGGCCAGCGCCTCGGCCGCCGTGGCGACGACCCGGGCGTAGGCGACGCGGTCGTCGCGCAGCTTGAACACCCAGATGACCGGCAGCCGCATCTCCTTCGCGCCCGCGCGGCCGTGCGCGACCCCGAAGGCGACGACGCCCGCCCCGGCGGCGCGCAGGTCGCGCGGCTCGACCCGCAGCTCGTCCCACAGCTCCTCGACGTCGGCGAAGTAGCGGCGCAGGCCGTCGGCGCCCTGGTAGGGCTCGGTGCGGCCCGCGCGCTCCGCGGTGCCCTGCGGCCAGAACTCGAAGTCGGGGTCCACGAGCGCCAGCGCCAGCTCGACGTCGCGGCGCGCGAAGGCGTCGAACAGCGCGCGGACCGTGGTCTCGGCGTGCCCCGGCACCAGGTCAAGATACGCCGCGGACCGAGGGCCGCGGCAGCAGGCCGCGCCGTCGCGGGCGCCGGGGCGGCGCGGCGCGGAGGTCGCGGGGGCGGTAGCGGGCGATCGCGCGCCGGTAGCGCTCGACCTCCTCGCGCGCGCGGTCCTCGTCCCAGGCCAGATGGCGGCGGGCCACCTCCGCGGCGGCCTCGTCGGCGCCGATGGCCACGTGCGAGTTGTAGCCCACCATCGTGCGGCGCAGCAGCAGGTCATCCAGGCCCTGGGCCAGCTCGGCCCGGAACGCGAACAGCACCTCGGCGCGGATCGCCCCGGTCTCGGGGTCCAGCGGCTGCAGGAGGTCCGGGTCGTCGGCGACCACGTCGAGCACCTCGACGGCGCGCGAGCCGTAGATGCGCAGCAGGCGCTCGGCCGCGGGCCGCGGGACGCCGCTGGTGGCGATGAACTGCGCGCGGAACGCGTCGAAGTCCTGCACGGCGCCGCCGGGCAGCGGCAGCTCGCCGGTCCGGCACTTCGGGCTCCGGCGGCCGAGCTTGGCGAAGACGCGGTCGACGGTCTGCTCGGCCAGGCTGCGGTAGGTGGTGATCTTCCCGCCGATGATCGTGACCAGGCCGGCGACGCGCGGGTCGTTCTCGGCGTGGTCCTCGATGATGTGGCGGCGGGTGATGCCGCCCTCGCGCACGTCGGTCACGTGCGGGAGCGGGCGCACGCCCGAGTAGGTGTAGAGGACCGAGTCGCGCGACAGGCCGGCGCCCGGGATCTTCGCGTTGGTCTCCGAGATCAGGTACTCGATCTCCTCGTCGTCGGCGACGACCCGGTCGAGGTCCCCGGTGTAGCGGCGGTCGGTGGTCCCGATCAGGAACAGGCCGTTCCACGGCACCACGAAGTAGGGGCGGCCGTCCTCGGCCTCGATGTACAGCGCCTCCTTCGGCGCGCCCGGGAACGGCCCGACGACCAGGTGCGAGCCCTTCGTGCCGCCGATCCGCGGGGGCCCGGCGCCGTCGACGTCGCGGAGCAGGTGGTCGACCCACGGGCCCGACGCGTTGACCACGAGCGCCCCCCTGGCCTGGTGCACGGCGCCGTCGAAGACGTCGCGGAAGCGGACGCCGCACACGCGGTTGCCGGTGAGCATGAGGCTCTCGACCTCGGCGTAGGGGACGACGACCGCGCCCTGGCGCCGCGCGTCGAGCGCGTTCTCCACGGCCAGGCGCTCGGGGTACTCGGCCTGCGCGTCGAAGTAGAAGGCGCCGCCGCGCAGCCCGCGCGGGTTGAGGCCCGGCTCGCGCTCGAGCGCCTCGGCGGCGGTGAGCATCCGGTGGCGCTCCAGCGACTTGTCCATCGACAGCGCGTCGTAGGCCACCATGCCCAGCCGGATGAGCCGCGGGCCGCGCTCGTCGCCCCGGTAGATCGGGATCATGAACTCCAGCGGGCGCACCAGGTGCGGCGCGATGCGCATCAGCACCTCGCGCTCGCGCAGCGACTCCCGCACGAGGCCGACCTCGCGATGCTCGAGGTAGCGCAGGCCGCCGTGGATCAGGCGCGTCGACCAGCTCGTCGTGCCCGAGGCGATGTCGCCCTTGTCGAGCAGCAGGACGCGCAACCCGCGGATGACGGCGTCCCGCGCGATGCCCGCGCCGTTGATGCCCGCGCCGACCACGATCAGGTCGAAGGACGTCGCGTCCAGGTTGGTGGGGACCCGCCGTGGCATGCCTGCTTGAGCGTAGTCGGCCCGGGGACGGCAGCCGGATGCCCCGCGTTCAGCCGGCGCGCGGCCGCCGGCGCGCCGGCAGCCCGGCGGTGAGGGTCGCGACGAGCCGGTCGAAGGAGGCGTCGCGATCGAGCGGCAGGCCGAAGCCGCCGGCCGCCTCGAGCGCGACGAAGCCGTGCACGGCGCTGCGGATGACGCGCACGGCGTGCACGGCCTCGTCGCCCTCGAGCGCCCAGTGGCGCAGCACGGCCAGCAGGACGTCGACGACCTCACCGGCCGCGGCGCGCAGCGCGGGATCGCCGTCCGCGGGCACCGCGACCGTGGTCGCGTAGCGCCCGGGGTGGCGGCGGGCGTAGTCGCGGTGGGCGTGGGCGACGGCCGCCAGCGCCTCGGGCCCCGCGCGGCCCATGGCGGCGGTGCGCAGCGCGGCGTCGAGCCCGCCCACCCCCCCCACCGCGATCCGCGCCACGAGGTCGTCGCGGCCGGCGACGTGGTGGTAGAGCGACGGCGCGCGGACCCCCAGGCCGGCCGCCACCCGCGCCAGGGTGACCGCGCCGAGCCCTTCGGCGTCGGCGAGGGCGGCCGCGGCGTCGACGACGCGCTCGCGGTCGAGCCCGGGCCGCGGCACGCCCGCTAGCTCGCCTTCGCGATCGCCCCGTCCATCGCGGGGCCGGGGTCGGCGACCACGCGCCCGTGACCCGGCGCCAGCGCGCGCGGCTCCAGCGCGCGCAGCGCCCGGGCGGTCTGCAGCGCGGTCGGGCGGTGCCAGGTCGCCATCGCCGGCAGCGGGAAGCGCGGGTTGGCCCGCGCGCTGGTGGCGACGCCGCCGAGCGTCGAGAAGGCGTCGCCGCAGATCAGCGTGCCGTCGCGCGGGTCGAGGAAGGCGAGGTGCCCGGGCGTGTGCCCGGGCGCGGCGACGACCTCCAGCGACCCCACGCGCTCCCCGGGCGCGATCGTGCGGGTCGGGCGGGTGCGGGCCCCGGGGTAGCCGCCGCGGATCTTGGCGTCTGACGGCTCGCCGGGCTCGGGCGCCTTGTCCTTGGCCAGCAGGCG
The DNA here is from genome assembly GCA_025928415.1 of Solirubrobacteraceae bacterium. Lineage (GTDB taxonomy): Bacteria > Actinomycetota > Thermoleophilia > Solirubrobacterales > Solirubrobacteraceae > Paraconexibacter. The sequence goes on from JAICJK010000061.1 coordinate 6,070, forward strand.
CGCGTCGCGGGCCGAGATCAGGACCTCGGCGTCCGGCAGCGCGCCGGCGAGCGCGTCGAGCGATCCGATGTGGTCGCCGTGGGCGTGGGTGAGCGCGATGCGCACGATCGGCGCGCCGAGGCGCCCGGCCGCGGCGAGGACGGCGTCCTTGCTGCGCGGCAGCATCGTGTCGACGAGCGTCAGCCCGTCGTCCTCCTCGACGAGGTAGGCGTTGACCAGGCCGAGACGGGTGATCTGGGTGGTGGGCATCCGGGGCTCCGGGACTCGTTGGCGAAGGACAATAGGCAATTGCCTAATATACGTAGGCTACGACCCCGGAGCGGCGCCGTCAAGCGGCGGGCCCGGCGGGCTGGAAGGGGACTGCCGGCGACGCGGGTCAGGCCGCGCGGGCCTCGTGGCGGCCCTCGGCGAACTCCTCCACGATCTTCGCGTTGAACGCCGGCAGGTCATCGGGATTGCGGCTCGTGACCAGGCCGGCGTCGGTCACGACCTCCTCGTCCACCCAGGTGCCGCCCGCGTTGACGATGTCGGTCCGCAGGCTGGGGTAGGAGGTCACCGTGCGATTGCGGACGGCGCCGGCCTCCACGAGCGTCCACGGGCCGTGGCAGATCGCGCCGATCGGCTTGCCGGACGCGAAGAACGCCTTGACGAAGCGGACGGCGTCCTCGTCCTGGCGCAGGTTGTCGGGGTTGACGGTGCCGCCCGGCAGCAGCAGCCCGTCGTAGTCCTCCGGCGAGGCGTCGGCGACGGCCTTGTCGACGGGGAACTTGTCGCCCCGGTCGATGTCGTGGTGCATGGCCTGGATCTCGCCGCGCTGCAGCGACAGCAGCTCGACCTCGGCCCCGGCCTCGCGCACCGCCTGGCGCGGTTGCTCGAGCTCGACCTGCTCGACGCCGTCGGCGGCGAGGATCGCGATCTTCTTGCCCTGCAGTTCGGCGGACATGGCGGCTGCTCCCGGTGTTCGTGGTCGGTCGGCCGCGCGCAGCGCGGCGCACCTCAGCCCTACCCGGGTCACCGGCAGGCCGTCACCTGCAGCGTGGCGCGGCGCGCGCGGAAGCTCGCGGTGAGCACGCGGCGCCGCGCGTCGAAGCGCCAGGCCGCGCGCGGCAGGGTGCGCGCGCCGACGCGCAGGCGGCACGGCGCGAACGCTCCGCCCCGTGCGCCGCGCAGGTCCGCCGTCGAGGCCTCCAGCGCGTAGCGGCGCGTCCGCGCGCCGCGGATGGCCAGCGTCCAGCGCCCGCGCGCCGCGCGGGAGGTCAGCCGCTCGGTCGCGAACATGCCGGCGGAGCTGCGCCCGCGCGGGAAGGCGAGCAGGCGCAGGGCGTCGCGGCGGTCGGCCAGGCGCACGACGTGGCCCTTGCCGTAGGGCGACAGCGTCGACACGTCGGACGGCAGGAGCGGCAGGATCGCGCCGGCCCTGACGTAGAGCGGCAGCTCGCCGACGCCGGCGCGGGCGCGCACCGTGCGCCCGCCGCGCACCGCGACGGCCCGCGCGAGGTGCAGCGCGCCGTCGCCCGCGGCGTCGTAGGACAGCGAGCGGCGCGCGTCCAGCCAGAGCCCGCGCGGGAGGTAGACGGCGCGCGACCGTGCGCCGGCGCGGAGCACCGGCGCGGCGAGCAGGTCGCGCCCGAGGCGGAACTCGTCGTCGACGGCGGCGGCCCGCCGGTCGCGGGGGTCGTCGAGGACGAGGGCGCGCATGAGCGGCAGGCCGGTGCGGCGGTAGGTCGCGTCGGCCGCGGCGAGGTAGGGGTAGAGCGCCGTGTGGAGCTTCGTGTAGCGCCGCCAGGTCGCGATGATGCCCGGGTCGGTGACCTGCGGGCGCTCGTAGGCCGGGATCGCCAGGCCGGACTTCTTGATCCGCATGACGCCGGAGACCGCGCCGAACTCGATCCAGCGCTGCAGCAGCTCGGGGGTGAGCCGCGGGTCGGCGCCGATCGTGTCGTAGCCGCCGATGTCCGAGCCCCACCGGCTCACGCCGGACAGGCCCATGCCGAGCGCCGACTTCACGGCGGAGGACAGGCCGTCGAAGCCGAACGTCGTGGTCGGGTCCCCGCCCCACACGTCGACGGCGCAGCGGGCGGCGCCGGTCCAGCCCGAGCGCTGGAAGCGGACGACCGGCCGCGGCAGGCCGCGGGCGATCCGCGCGGCGGCGCAGTGGTAGCTCACCGGGTAGGTGTTGTGCAGCGCGCTGCCCGTGCGGCCGTGCGCGTCGACGGCGTCCGGCGGCGTGTACTCGCCGAAGTCCTCCATCCAGCCGTCGTGGCCGGTCGCGGCGATGCGGCGCAGCACCCGCGCGTAGAGCGCGCTGCCGGCCGGGCGCGAGAAGTCGAACTGGCCGACGGGCTGCACGGTGAAGCCCGCCGCGCCCGTCCCGCCGACGAACGCGTCGAACTGCGCCGGGGCGCCGGACGCCGTGCGCTGCAGCGCGCCCGCCGCCAGGGCTTGGCCGTGCAGCGGGTCGTAGGACGCGCACAGCATCGGGTTGACGTAGGTGAGCACCGCGAGCCCGTGGCGGTGGTAGAAGGCCACCCGCTGCGCCTCGTAGTCCTCCAGGCCGCGGTCCAGCCCGCAGGGGAGGTAGCGCAGCTGCGTCTCGGCGGCGGAGACCGGGGCGTCCGCGCGGCGCAGCTTCGCCAGGTCGGCCATCTGGTCGGCCAGCGGCGGGGCGTTGGGCTGGCCGGTCTGCAGCCACGGGCCGTAGGCCCACGCCGCCGGCGCGGCGGGCTGGCGGCCCGTGGCCCTGGTGAAGCGCGCCAGGGCGCGGGCCGGGGTCGGGCCGGCGAAGACCCGCAGCGCCAGCGACGCGGCGCCGACCTCCACGTCCCACGACCGCCTGGCCGTCGTCCCGAGGTGGAAGGTGCTCGTCGCGCCGTCGTCGGCCAGCACGCCGTAGCCACGGCTCGACAGCAGCCAGGGCACCGGGTAGTACGTCGCGTCGTCGCGCGCGCGGAAGCCCCAGGGCGGGATCGTCGCGGAGGTCACCGGCCGGCTGTCAGCGCTGAACGGGCCGTCGGAGACGTAGCTCTCCACGTCGCGCCCGCGGTGGTCGACGGCGTCGGCGCGTTCCCCGAACCCGTAGTAGCGCTCCCCGGCGGGCGCGGCGAACGTCGCGCGCAGGGCGCTGGGCTCGGCCGCGCCGGCGCCGGTGCCGGTCGCCCTGATGGCGATCGCGCCGTCGCCGCGGGGTGCCACGATCACGGCGAGGCCG
>JAICJK010000137.1 GCA_025928415.1 Solirubrobacteraceae bacterium
GCTCGGCACCGTGGTCCGTGCCCGTGCCGTCGCGGGAGCGGGATAGGATCGCGGCGATGGCGGAAGCCCCCCTGCTCGAGCTCCGCGGGATCACCAAGCGATTCCCCGGCGTCCTCGCGAACGACGACGTCGACTTCACCCTGCGGCGCGGGGAGATCCACGCGCTGCTCGGCGAGAACGGGGCGGGCAAGTCGACGCTGGTGAACGTCGTCTACGGGATGCTCGCCCCTGACGCCGGCGAGATCCGGGTCGGCGGCCGCGTCGCGCACATCGGCTCGCCGCGGCAGGCGATGGACCTCGGGATCGGCATGGTCTTCCAGCACTTCATGCTGATCGGCGTCATGACCGTGGCCGAGAACGTCGTGCTCGGCTCCGAGCCGCGGCGCGGGGGGCTGCTCGACGAGCGCGCCGCCGAGCGCCGGGTGCAGGAGCTGTCGGACCGCTACGGCCTGGCGGTCGACCCGTCCGCGCGCGTGGAGGACATCACGGTCGGCCAGCAGCAGCGCGTGGAGATCCTGCGCGCCCTCGACCGCGGCGCCGAGGTGCTCGTCCTCGACGAGCCCACGGCGGTCCTCACCGCGCAGGAGACCGCGGAGCTCGCGGGCGTCCTGCGCGGCCTGCGCGACCAGGGGACCTCGATCATCTTCATCACCCACAAGCTGCGCGAGGTCCTCGAGGTCGCCGATCGCGTGACCGTCCTGCGCCGCGGGCGGACCGTCGGCACCGTAGAGACCGCCACGGCCGACGAGGCCTCGCTGGCCCGGCTGATGGTCGGCCGCGAGGTGCTGCTGCGCGTCGACAAGAAGCCGTCCAGGCCCGGCGCGCCGCTGCTCGAGGTGACCGACCTGCACGTGGAGGACGACCGCGGCCTGCCCGCCGTCGACGGCCTGTCGCTGACCGTCCGTGGTGGCGAGATCGTCGCGGTGGCCGGCGTGGACGGCAACGGCCAGAGCGAGCTGATCGAGGCGGTCACCGGGCTGCGGACGCCCAAGGCCGGGACCGTCCGCGTGGCGGGCCGGACGCTGACGGGCGCCGACGCGCGGACGGTGCGGTCGGCCGGCGTCGGCCACATCGCCGAGGACCGCCAGCGGCGCGGCCTCGTGCTCGACTTCACGCTCGCGGAGAACCTCGCGCTGCGCGACTATCGCGAGGGCGCGCGCTTCGGGCTCATCTCGCCGGGCCGGATGGTCGCGCGCGCCAGGCGGCTGCTCGAGGAGTTCGACGTGCGCGGCGGCGACCCCCAGACGCCGGCGCGGTCGCTGTCGGGCGGCAACCAGCAGAAGGTCGTCATCGCGCGGGAGATCGCCGGCAACCCGGAGGTGCTCGTCGCCGCGCAGCCGACGCGCGGGCTCGACGTGGGGGCGATCGAGTTCGTCCACCGCCGGCTCATCGCCGAGCGCGACGCGGGGCGCGCGATCCTGCTCGTCTCCCTCGAGCTCGAGGAGGTCCGCGCGCTGGCCGACCGGATCCTGGTGATCTTCGAGGGCCGCATCGTCGGCGAGCTCCCGCCCACCGCCGGCGAGGAGGAGATCGGCCTGCTGATGACGGGGTCCGGCCCGCGGGCCGCCGAGGCGCTGTGAAGCATCGAGGAAGTGCGCTCGCGGTGGCCGCGACCCCGGGGAGGGCCCTTCGATGAAGCATCGAGGACATGCGCCCGCGGTGGCCGCGACCCCGGGGAGGGCCCTTCGATGAGCGCCGTCGCCCCCGACGGCCAGGACGCCGGGCCGGCCGGGGAGCCCGGCGGCGGCGCGACGGTCGCCACGCGGCTGACGACCCACCTCGGCGTCGGCGGCGTCATCACGCCGCTGCTGACGACGCTGCTCGCCTTCGTGGTCGGCGGCCTGGTCGTGCTGGCCACGGGCCACGACCCGTTCGGCACCTACAAGGCGATCTTCGACGGCACCGGCCTGAACTGGCTGTTCCCCTGGACCTCGGGCGCCGACCGCGACACCGCGGCGATCAACCTGCAGCAGACGCTGATCCTGACCGCGCCGCTGATCCTCGTCGGCCTGGCGGTCGGCTACGCCTTCCGCGCCGGCCTGTTCAACATCGGCGGCCAGGGCCAGTACACCGTCGGGGCGATCCTCGCCGTGTGGGTGGGCTCGTCGTTCGCCGGGATGCCCGCCGTCCCGCACATCGTGCTGGCGATCGTGCTCGCCGCGCTGGGCGGCGCGGCGTGGGCGGCGATCGCGGGCGGCCTGCGCGCCACGACGGGCGCCAACGAGGTGATCACGACGATCATGCTCAACTGGATCGCGCTGTGGGTCGGGGTCTTCCTGTTCGGGCTCGGCGGGCCGCTGCAGAACACCGCCCAGCACGACGTCCCGGTCTCCAACGACATCGTGCCCTCCGCGCACCTGCCGGTCTTCTGGGGCGACCCCCAGCTCCAGGGCCTGCACATCGGCATCTTCCTGGCGCTGGCCGCGGCCGTCGTCTACGCGGTGATCCTGAACCGGTCGACCAAGGGCTACGAGGCGCGCGCCGTCGGCTTCAACCCGGATGCCGCGCGCTACGGCGGGATCAGCGTGGGGTGGACCTACGTGCTGGTCATGGGCGCGTGCGGGCTGTTCGCCGGCCTCGCCGGCGCGATCGACGTGCTCGGCTGGCAGTTCCGGGTGGCGACCAACGACATCCAGATCTCCCAGGTCGGCTTCCTGGGCATCGCGGTCGCGCTGCTCGGGCGCAACACCGCGACGGGGACCTGCCTGGCCGGGCTGCTGTTCGGGGCCCTGCTGCAGGGCACCTCGGTCCGCAACCTCGACCCGAGCGTCTTCCCGCCCGAGCTCGCCGGCAACCTCACGACGATCATCCAGGGCCTCGTCGTGCTGATCGTCTCGGCCGACGTGCTGGTGGCCTGGCTGGTCCGCCGGCGGATCCGCCGCACGGCGGAGCCGCCGCCGACCTCGGTGGCGGTCACGTGAGCGCGCTTCGGCTGCGCCGAAGCGTTGCGAGTTCGTGCCGGCCGGCGCCGGCACGAGCTCGCGGCGGGGGTGACTCGTGAGCACGGTCGCCGCCTCCGCTCCCGGCCGCGCGCCGGCGCCGCGGGCCGCGCTGCTCGGCTGGGCCGGGATCGCCCTCGGGGTGGTCGCCTTCCTGCTCGCGCTGCCGCCGTTCACCGTCCGCAGCGCCGGCCCCTCCCTCGTGGTCGGCGCGCTGGCCGTCGCCGCGGGCGCCGTGGCCCTGAGCGCCGGCGAGCGCCGGCTCGGCGCCTTCGCGGTCGTGGCGGGCGCCGGCGGCGCGGTCGGCGGCTACGCCGCGACCCGCTCGGGCGTCGGCAACCTCGAGGCCGTCGTGAGCTGGGGCGCGCTGTGCGCGGCGATGCTGCGCTACGCGACGCCGCTGACCTTCGCCGCGCTCGGCGGCCTGGTCTCCGAGCGGTCCGGGGTCGTCAACATCGCGCTGGAGGGCATGATGCTGATGGGCGCCTTCTTCGGGGCCTACGGCGCCGACAAGACGGGCTCGTGGGTGCTCGGCCTGGTGATCGCGGTGCTCGCCGGCGCGGCCCTCGCGCTGGTGCTCGCGATCTTCGCGGTGAGCCTGCGGGCCGACCAGATCGTCACGGGCGTGGCGCTGAACTTCGTGGCGCTCGGCGTGACGGGCTACCTCTACGTGGACGTCTACGGCGACCAGGGCACCCCGGACGGGCTGCCGCGCGTCCCCGACATCAAGCTGCACACCGACGGCCTCGGGTTCATCGGGCAGGCGCTGGACCAGCAGAACCTGCTGGTCTGGGGCGGCCTGCTGGCCGTCGTCGTGGTCTGGGTCCTGGTCTTCCGGACCGCCCGCGGCCTGCGGCTGCGCTCGGTGGGCGAGAACCCCAAGGCGGCCGAGACGGTGGGGATCGACGTCCTGCGCACCCGCTACGCGGCGGTGGTCGTCTCGGGCTGCCTCGCCGCGCTCGGCGGGGCGTTCCTCTCGATCGGGTTCGTGCACTCGTTCTCGCAGAACATGACCGCGGGGCGCGGGTTCATCGCGCTGGCCGCGCTGATCTTCGGCCGCTGGCGCCCGCTGGGGGCGCTCGGCGCGACGCTGCTGTTCGGCTTCGCCAGCGCCCTGGCCCAGCGCCTGCCCGCGTTCTCGCCGTCGGGCGCCACGCTGTTCCAGGCGCTGCCCTACGTGCTGACGCTCGTCGCCGTCGCCGGGATCATCGGCCGCTCGCGGCCGCCGGCGGCCGACGGCGTGCCCTACCGGCGCGAGGGCTGAGCGCCGTGCGAGCGCTAGGTTGCCTCCAGATGCGCGATCCGGTGATCGGCGAGATCCTCGTCCAGCCCGATGACCTCAAGCGGCGCGTGCGCGAGCTCGGCGAGCAGATCAGCGCCGACTACGCGGGCAAGGACCTGCTGCTCGTCGGGGTCCTCAAGGGAGCGGTGTTCTTCCTCGCCGACCTGATGCGCCAGATCGACGTGCCCTGCGAGGTGGACTTCATGGCGGTCGCCTCCTACGGGTCGGCGACGGAGTCCAGCGGCGTCGTCCGCATCCTGAAGGACCTCGACCGCCCGATCGAGGGCCACGACGTGCTGATCGTCGAGGACATCGTCGACTCGGGCCTGACGCTGCAGTACCTGCTGCGCAACCTCGGGGCCCGCAACCCGGCCTCCCTGGAGGTCTGCGCGCTGCTCACCAAGCCCGAGCGCCGCAAGGTCCAGCTCGAGCCCCGCTACCTCGGCTTCGAGATCCCGGACAAGTTCGCCATCGGCTACGGCCTCGACCACGCCGAGCAGTACCGCAACCTGCCCTACGTAGCCGCACTCGGCAGCGCCGGGGCCCCGGAGACGGCCGGCGGCACGTAGGTGATCGCGGCCCTCGGCGACGCCGATCGCTAGGCGCGGGCGGCGCCTGTCACCCGGCCGCTGCGCCGATTCCTGCTGCTAGGCTTGGAGGCTCACATGAGCCGCTTCTTCAAGAGCGCCGCCTTCCCGATCCTGATCGTGGTGGTGCTCGCCTTCTTCGCCCAGAAGCTGATCAGTCCGTCGGCGGACGATCACAAGCCCACGTACGGCGACTTCCAGTCGCAGCTCACGACCGGGAAGCTCAAGACCGTCGACCTGCGCACGAAGGACAACACGGTCGAGGTCACGCCGAAGCCGGGGCAGGGCTCGAAGTACGAGGTCGGCTTCACCGACCAGGACGGCGCGCAGCTCACGACCCAGCTCCAGAAGGCCAAGGCGTCCGGGCAGCTCGACGACTACGACGTCCAGGGCCGCAAGTCCAACGGCTGGCTCTCGCTGCTGACCTACGTCCTCCCGTTCCTGATCTTCATCGGGTTCTGGATCTTCCTGATGAACCAGGTGCAGGGCGGCGGCTCGAAGGTGATGTCGTTCGGCAAGTCGCGCGCCAAGCGGCTGTCGGTCGACTCGCCGAAGATCACCTTCCGCGACGTCGCGGGCGCAGACGAGGCGGTGGAGGAGCTCCACGAGATCAAGGAGTTCCTCGAGAACCCCAAGAAGTTCCAGGCGCTCGGCGCGCGCATCCCCAAGGGCGTGCTGCTCTACGGGCCGCCGGGCACCGGCAAGACGCTGCTGGCCCGCGCGGTCGCCGGCGAGGCCGGCGTGCCGTTCTTCTCGATCTCCGGCTCGGACTTCGTCGAGATGTTCGTCGGCGTCGGCGCCTCCCGCGTGCGCGACCTGTTCGAGCAGGCCAAGCAGAACTCCCCCTGCATCATCTTCATGGACGAGATCGACGCCGTCGGCCGCCATCGCGGCGCCGGGATGGGCGGCGGCCACGACGAGCGCGAGCAGACCCTCAACCAGCTCCTGGTGGAGATGGACGGGTTCGAGGCCAAGGACAACATCATCATGATCGCGGCCACCAACCGGCCCGACATCCTCGACCCCGCGCTGCTGCGCCCCGGCCGCTTCGACCGCCAGATCACCGTCGACCGCCCGGACCGCAAGGGCCGCTCGAAGATCCTCGAGGTCCACACGCGCGGCAAGCCGCTGGCCAAGGAGATCGACGTCGACGCGCTCGCGGGCCAGACCCCCGGCTTCACCGGCGCCGACCTGGCCAACCTGGTCAACGAGGCCGCCCTGCTGGCGGCCCGCACGGGCAAGCGCGAGATCACCCAGGTGGAGCTCGAGGAGGGGATCATGCGCGTGATCGCCGGCCCCGAGAAGAAGACCCGGGTCATGGGCGAGAAGGAGCGCCTGATCACGGCCTACCACGAGATGGGCCACGCGCTCGTCGGCCACTACCTCGAGCACTCCGACGACGTCCACAAGATCTCCGTCGTGGGCCGCGGGTCGGCGCTCGGCTACACGATCTCGATGCCGACCGAGGACAAGTTCCTCACCACGCGCGCGGAGCTGCAGGACGCGATCGCCATGACCCTCGGCGGCCGCGCCGCCGAGGAGATCGTCTTCGGCGAGATCACCACGGGCGCGTCGAACGACCTCGAGAAGGTCACGCAGACGGCCAAGCAGATGGTGATGCGCTTCGGCATGTCCGACAAGCTCGGGCTGCGGGTCTTCGGCCACGACCACGGCCAGCCGTTCCTCGGGCGCGAGTTCCAGACCGAGCCCGACTACTCCGACGAGATCGCCCGCGACATCGACGAGGAGATCCGCCGCATCGTCGAGTCCGCCCACCAGCGCGCGAAGGACATCCTGTCCGAGCACCGCGACTCGCTCGAGACGATCTCGCAGGTCCTGGTCAAGCGCGAGACGATCGAGAAGGCCGAGTTCGAGGCGCTGCTGTCCGGCAAGACCGAGGAGGAGGTCTACGGGTCCGACGACCCGGCGACCTCCGAGCTGCCGCGGGCGCCGCCGGCGCCGGCCGACCGCGCCGGCCGCGAGGCC
>JAICJK010000364.1 GCA_025928415.1 Solirubrobacteraceae bacterium
CCGTCGCGGCGGCGTTCGTGGTGATCGCCCTGGCCGCCGCGGGCTGGGTGGCGCGCCGGACCGTAGCCGAGCCGCCCGTCGCCGGGCTGCGGGAGGAGTGACCGTGCGCCGGCCCGTCGCGGCCCTCGCCGCCGCCCTGCTCGCCGGGGTCGTCGTGATCGCCGGCATCGGCCTCGCCGGCTGCGGCGGCGCGACCGACCCGGTCCCCGTCGGGTCGACGCTGCGGGTCACGCTGCGCGACCCGGACGGGAACGGCGTGCTGCAGCGCGCGCCGGGCGAGCCGCTGCTGGCGCGCACCGCGCTGGCCCCGGCGCGGCCGGCCGGGCCGGTCCTGGCCACCTTCGGCCAGCTCACCGACGCGCATGTCCGCGACACCGGCTCGCCGGCCCGCGTCGCGTTCCTCGACCGCCTCGGCCCGCCGTTCACGGCGACCTTCCGCCCGCAGGAGGCGCTGACCACGCAGGTCCTCGATGCGGGCGTGCGCGCGGTCGACGCCGTGCGCCCGGACCTGACGGTCGTGACCGGCGACCTCATCGACAACGACCAAGCCGACGAGCTCGGCTGGGCGCTGCGGGTGCTGCGCGGCGGGCGCGTGCAGCCGCCGACCAGCCATCCAGACCAGGTCGCGAGCAACCCGGACCCCGCCTACTACCGGCCGGACGTCGACCCGCCGCGGCACCCCGGGCTGCTCGCCGCCGCCTCGCGCCCGTTCACCGCCGCCGGCCTGCGCGGGCGCACGGCCGTGATCCCGGGCAACCACGACCTGCTGGTCGCCGGAGAGGTACGCGCGACGCCGGAGACGGAGGCCGTCGCGGTCGGGGACCGCCGCCTCGTCGAGCCGGACCCAGGGCTCGCGATCCCGCGCCGGGAGGCCCTGGCCGCAGCGACCGTGCAGCGGCTGCTGCGCGGCGGGCGCCTGCCGGGCCGCACCGCGGCGGTCCGCCCGGACCCGGCGCGCCACGAGCTGACGCCCGCGCAGTACCTGGCGCGCCTGCGCGCGGCGGGCGTCGCGCCGCCCGGCAGCGCCGATCGCGTCGACGCCGTCTACGACGTCGGACGCCGGGTCCGCGCCGTCGTGCTCGACCTCACGCGCCGCAGCGGCCTGGACCAGGGCGCCGTGGCCCCGGGGCAGGCCGCCTTCCTGGCGCGGGCGCTGCGCGGCGCGGGCGACCGCTGGGTGCTCGTGTTCTCCCACGAGCCGCTCCGCAAGGTCGCCGGCGGCGGCGCGCTGCTGGCCCAGCTCGACGCCGACCCGCGCGTCCTGGCCGCCGTCGCGGGCGACACCCACCGCAACCGCATCGCGCCGCGCCGCACCGCCCGCGGCGGCTGGTGGGACGTCACGACCAGCGCGCTGGCCGACTTCCCGCAGCAGGCCCGCGCCCTGCGGGTGCGCGCGACCGCGGGCGGCGGCGCGGTGCTGGAGACCTGGATGCTCGACACCGCGCCGTCCCCGCTGGCGGACACCGCGCGCGAGCTGGCCTTCCTGGACGCCCAGGGCGGCCGCCCGGCCGGCGACGCCGGGGCCCGCGCGGACCGCAACGCCGGCCTCTACGTGCCGCCGCCGCGGTAGGCGCCTCAGGCTCAGACCGGCCGGCGGAACCAGTGCAGCGACAGCCCGCTGCCGGCGAGCAGCAGGACGATCGCGCCGCCCGCGAACGCCGAGGTGACCTCGCGCTCGCGGTGCTCCGTGCCCACCTGGGAGCCCAGGCGCCGGTAGACCGCGTCCAGCGACGCCGGGTCGCCTGCGCCGAAGGCCCGGCCTCCGGAGACGCTCGCCACCTCCTGCAGCGTCCGCGGGTCCGGCGGGACGGGCCGGGTCTCGGTGCCGCGCCGCGTCCGGACCGTGATGGTCCCCTCCGGGGTGCCGAGCGCGACGGTGTAGACCGGGACCTTCAGGCGCCCGGCCTCGCGGGCCACCACCACCGGGTCGCGCCCGCGCACCGACGCGCCGTCGGAGATCAGCACGATCGCCGCCGGGGGGCGCCGGCCGTTCACGACGGGCTCCAGGCGGATCGCGCGGAGCGCGGCCGCGAGCGCGTCGCCGGTCGCCGTGCCGCCGCTGGGCACGAGCGCGGCGAGCTTCTCCCGCACGGCCTGGCGGTCGGTCGTCGGGCGCTGCAGCGTCGCGGCGTCCTGGTTGAACGCGACGGCGCCGACGCGCACCTGCTTGGGGACGCGCCGCAGGAACGTGTCGGCCGCCGCGAGCGCGGCGCGCAGCCGGCTGGGCGGGACGTCGGTGGCCTCCATGGAGCCGGACCGGTCGGTGACGAGCACGACCGAGGCGCGCTCGACCTCGACGGCCACGCTCGCCTGCGGGCGCGCGAGCGCCACGACCAGCACGGCGAGCGCGAGGCCGAACAGCGCCATCGGGACGTGGCGCCGCCAGCCCGGGCGGCGCGGGGCGACCGAGGCCAGCATCCGCGGGCTCGCCCACGCGGCCACCCGCGCCTGCCCGCCGGCCTGCCGGGCGGCGTAGGCCACGGCGAGCAGGGCGACGATCGGGAGGCCCAGCAGGAACGCGGGCGCCTGGAAGCTCACGGCCCCGCGTTGGCCGGGCGCACGCCGAGCTTGACCTCGATCGTCTTGCGCTTGCCGTTGCGCACGACGTCGATGCTCACGGTCTCCCCGGGGGACTTGCCCTCGATCGCCCCGGCGACGTCCTGCGGATCGCGCACGCGGTTGCCGTCGACCGCGACGATGATGTCGCCGCCGCGCCCGGCCGGGTCGGCGGCGCGCAGGCCGGCGGTCGCCGCCGGCCCGCCCGGGGTCACCTCGCGCACGAGCGCGCCGTCCTGGGTGTCGGCGCCGAGCAGCTTCGCGATCTCCGGCGTCACGCTCGCCGAGGAGACGCCGAGGTAGGGCCGCCGCACCTTGCCGCCCCGCAGCAGGATCGGGACGACCTGGCGCACGCTGTTGGACGGCACCGCGAAGCCGATGCCGACGTTGCCGCCGGCGCCGGCGCCGGCGGTGGCGATCTGCGAGTTGACCCCGATGACCTCGCCGCGCGCGTCGAGCAGCGGCCCGCCCGAGTTGCCCGGGTTGATCGGGGCGTCGGTCTGGATGACCTTGTCGATCTGGAAGCCGTTGGGCGCCTGGATCTCGCGGCCGAGGCCCGAGACGATCCCGCGCGTCGCCGTGCGCGCCAGGCCCAGCGGGTAGCCGATCGCGATCGCGTCGTCGCCGACCCGCACGCGGTCGGAGTCGGCCAGCGGCAGGACGGTGAGCGGCGTCGGCGGCCTGCTCTCGAGCCGGAGCACCGCCAGGTCGGAGGACGGGTCGGTCCCGACGACCTTGGCGGGCATCAGGTCGCCCTTGTCCTCGAAGCGGACCTCGACCTGCTTGTCGGAGCCGACGACGTGGTCGTTGGTGACCAGCGTGCCGTTCGCGTTGATCACGAAGCCGGTGCCGCTGCCCTCGTTCGTGCGCACCGACGCCACGCCGCCGCTCACGCGGTCGTAGATGCGCCCGACGGACGTCGGCGCCAGCGGCGCCCCGGGCGCGGCGGGCAGCTCGGTCGCCGTGGAGGACGAGCCGTCGTCGCCGTGCAGCGCCAGGCCGCCGACGAGCCCGACGGCCAGCAGCACCACAGCGGCCAGCGCGCCCAGCCAGACCCGGCCCGCGCCCCGGCCGGGCGCGCCCGCGCCGGCGTCCGCCCCGGCGGCCTCGTCCGGC
>JAICJK010000462.1 GCA_025928415.1 Solirubrobacteraceae bacterium
CGGCAGGCTCTTCGCGCCGCGGCGCGGGCGCGCCCCTCATCGCCCGCCCGGCGCGAGGAACCCCGCCGCGCGCAGGTCGCGCTGTCCCGCGCCCGAGACCAGGCCGCGCACGAAGGCCCGCGCCGCCGCGGCGTGGCGGGTCCCGGCGACGACCGCCGCCTCGTAGGTGACCTCCGGCTGCAGGCGGTCCGGCAGCGCGATCGCGCGCAGCGCGCCCTTGGACGCGCGCACGTCGCTGACGTAGACGAAGCCGGCGTCGACCGCGCCCTGGGTGAGCTTGCCGACGATGCCCGCGACGTCCGGCTCCTGCGAGCGCGCGTTGGCGAGGATCGCCTTGGCCTGCGCGGCCGGCAGCCGCCCGAGCACGCTGCGCGTGTAGGCCCCGATCGGGACCGTCGGGGAGCCGATGGCCAGGGTGACGCCGGGGTGGGCGAGGTCGGCCAGGCCGGCGACGCGCGCGCCCTTCGCCGGCACCGCGAGCGCGAGGCGATTGCGCGCGAAGGCCACGGGCGCCTCGACGAGCCCCTCGGCGTGCAGCGCGTCGGGGAGCTCCGCGTTCGCGGCGGCGTAGACGTCGGGGCGCGCGCCCGCGCGGATCTGCGCGGCCAGCTCGTCGGACCCGGCGAACGAGAACCGCGCCCGCGCCTCGCCGAACGCGTCGCCGTAGGCCGTCAGGGCCGTCTGCAGCGACGCGGCCGCCGACACCTTCAGGTCCGGGCGCCCGCCGGCGCCCGCGTGCCCGTCGTCGCTGCCGCCGCCGCAGCCGGCAGGCGCCACCGCGAGCACGGCGGCGAGGGCGAGGGCAACGAGGAGGCGGTGCACGGCGCGCTAAGCATAGGCAATGCCTATGTGGGAGAGCCAGGCACCCGCCTCTAGAATGGAGGCAGTGCAACGCAGCCGCAACGGGAGGACCACCACCGCGAAGGGCTCTGTCGCCCCCCAACCCGAGACCCGCGCCAAGCAGCGCGCGTACTGCATCGCCGCGCTGCCCGAGGGCGACGACCTGTCCGAGCTGCGCGAGCTGCTGCGCACCGCCGGCGTCGCGGTGGTCGGCCAGACCGTCCAGCACCGCGAGCTGCCGCACCCCAACACCTACCTCGGTCCCGGCAAGCTCGAGGAGGTCAAGGCGCTGGCCAAGGCCGCCGACGCCAACGTCATCGCCTGCGACGACGAGCTGAGCCCGCGCCAGGAGCGCAACCTCGAGAAGGAGCTCGGGCTGCCGGTCGTCGACCGCACGGTGACGATCCTCGACATCTTCGCCGGCCACGCGCACTCCGCCGAGGGCAAGCTCCAGGTCGAGCTCGCCCAGCTCGAGTACAACCTGGCCCGCATGCGCGGGCTGTGGACCCACCTCGAGCGCCTCGGCGGCGGCATCGGGACCCGTGGCCCCGGCGAGTCGCAGATCGAGACCGACCGCCGCCTGGCGCGCGACCGGATCAGCGCGCTGCGCCGCCGCCTGGAGGCCGTCAAGGGCTCGCGCGCCACGATGCGCGCCGAGCGCGAGCGCGCGGCGCTGCCGCAGATCGCCCTGGCCGGCTACACCAACGCGGGCAAGTCGACGCTGCTGAACCGGCTCACCGGCGCGGACGTCGGCGTGCGCGACCGCCTCTTCCACACGCTGGACCCGACGACCAGGACGCTGCGCCTCGGCGGGCGCCCCTACCTGCTGACCGACACCGTCGGCTTCATCCGCAAGCTGCCCCACCAGGTCGTCGAGGCGTTCGCGGCGACGCTGCAGGAGACGCGCCTGGCCGACCTCGTCCTGCACGTCGTCGACGCCTCCGTGGACGAGGACGAGATGCTCGACATGCTGCGCGCCGTCGACGACGTGCTCGAGGAGATCGGGGCCGGCGAGCGCCCGCGGGTGCTCGTCCTCAACAAGGCCGACGCGCTGAGCGCCGAGCGCCGGACCGAGCTCGAGCACCGCCACCCGGACGGCGTGCTGGTCAGCGCGGTCACGGGGGAGGGCCTCGACGCGCTCGCCGAGCGCATCACCGAGGAGTTCGAGCGGACGCTGCGCGACGTGGAGCTGCTCGTGCCGTTCGCCGAGGGCGCCCGGGTGGCCGAGCTCCACGAGGTCGCCGGCGACCTCGAGCGCGAGGACACCGCCCACGGCGTGCTGGTGAAGGCGCGCGTCACCCCGACGCTGGCCGAGCGCTACGCGCGCTACGCGGTCGCCTCCGACGGCGCCGCCGGCAACGGCAGCGCCGCGTGAGCGCCGCGCTGCGGGTCCAGCGCCTGCACCCGCGCGCGGTGCTGCCGACCCGCGCGCACCCCGGCGACGCGGGGCTGGACCTGCGCGCGCTGGACGCCGGCACGCTGGCGCCCGGCGCCCGGGCGCTGGTCCCGACCGGCGTCGCGATCGCCCTGCCCGCCGGCCACGCGGGCCTCGTCGTGCCGCGCTCGGGCCTGGCCGCCCGGCACGGCATCGCGCTGGTCAACGCCCCCGGCCTCATCGACGAGGGCTACCGCGGCGAGCTGCGCGTCCTGCTGCTCAACACCGATCGCTCGGAGGCCTTCACGTGGGCCGCGGGGGACCGCATCGCCCAGCTCGTGCTCGTGGCGGTGGCCGCGGCCGAGGTCGTCGAGGTCGACGACGCCGACGCGCTCGGGGCGACCGCCCGCGGCGCGGGCGGCTTCGGGTCCAGCGGGACCTGAGCCCGCCGGCTGACCCGCCCAGGCGTAAGACCGCGGGCTCCGGGGACGCAGAACAGTCGAACCCCCTTCGACCGGCACGACTCCGAGGAGCAGCGATGGGCACGCCAGGCAAGCGCCGCACGAGCGACCCGCGGGACCGGCCCCAGGACCGCGACGCCCAGGCCGCGGCCCTCTGGCGCTGGCGCCGCGACCTGCTGGCCCGCACGGGCCTGGCGGCCGACGC
>JAICJK010000328.1 GCA_025928415.1 Solirubrobacteraceae bacterium
CGTCCGGCGAGGCGACCGCGCTGGCCTACCTGATGCGGGGCGTGCATTGGTAGTCGCGACGCACGTGCTCACCTCGGGCGAGCTCGAGGCGACGTTCTCGCCCGCCAACGGCATGGTCTGCTCGGCGCTGCGCCACCGCGGGGAGGAGCTGCTGGGCGAGCGGCGGGGCCTCGACGTCTACGTCGAGGCGGGCAAGACGATGGGCATTCCGCTCCTGCACCCGTGGGCGAACCGGCTCGGCGGCTTCTCCTACACCGTCGACGGCGTGGAGGTCACGCTCGACCGCGACTCGCCGGAGGTGCGGCTGGAGGAGCACGGGCTGCCCGTGCACGGGCTGGTCAGCGCGCTGCACGAGTGGGAGGTCGTCGGGTCCGGCGACACGCGGCTCGTCGCCGGGCGCGAGATCGCCGGGCTGGCCGAGTTCCCGTTCGACCACCGCGTCGAGGTGGCGGCCGAGCTGGCCGGCGACCGGCTGACGCTGACCACGACCGTGACGCCGACGGGCGCGCGCGCCGTGCCGATCTCCTTCGGCCACCACCCGTACTTCGTGCTGCCGGGCGTCCCGCGCGCGGACTGGGAGATCGAGCTGCCGGTGGAGGAGCACCTGCGGCTCGACGCGAACATGATCCCCACGGGCGAGCGCGAGCCGGCGGGCGACCTGAACGGTCCGCTGGGCGAGCGGACGTTCGACGACGGCTACACGGTCGACCCCGCCGGTGTGACGTTCGCGCTGAGCGGCGGCGGCCGGCGGCTCGAGGTGGCCTTCGAGCAGGGCTACGGCTTCGCCCAGGTGTTCGCGCCCGCCGTCGAGGACGTCATCTGCTTCGAGCCGATGACCGCGCCGGCCGACGCGCTGCGTCACGACCCGGCGACGGTCGCGCCCGGCGACTCGTTCTCCGCGCGCTTCAGCGTCTCAGTCGCCTGAGGCGCGGCGGCGACGGTAGTAGGTCCGCGCCTTGACCCGCTGGCCGCAGATCGACATCGCGCACCAAGTGGCGCTGGCGTTGGGCGAGCGGTCGTAGAACGCCCAGTGGCAGGCGTCGCGCGGGCAGGCCTTCAGCCGCGCCCACGTGCCGTCCCACATCGCCACCGCGGCCGCGGCGACCACACGGCCCAGCGCACCGTCGACGCCGTTGGTCACAGGCGCGAGCGCGGCGCCCTCGGGGTCGAGCCGGACGGTCAGCCGCGCCCGCTCGCCGGCCAGCTCGAGCACCGGCCGCGCGCCCGGCGGCTCGGGTCCGCCGTTGTTGGCCAGCAGCAGCCCGCGCAGCGCCTCACGCAGATTGCGAACGTTCACGAGATCGTTCACAGAAACGTTCTCAACCGCCATGTCGCGCAGCGCCAGCCATTCCCGCAGGCCGGCGGCGTCGTCGAGCAGGTCGGGGCCGTGCTCGCGGTCGACCGTGTTCACCAGGTCCTGGACGAGGACCAGCGCGCCGGGGGCGGGATCGCGTCCGCCCGGCTGGGGCCGGCCCGCCAGCAGATGGGTGCGCTGCAATTCGCGCGTGAACGGTATCCATCGCGCCCACCCGGCGCAGGTTTAACTCTGCCGTATGCAGTCCTTCAGGATCCCTTGATCCGCAAGGGAGATCCTGCGCGGCATGACCACATCGCCGGCGACCCAGGATGGCCGTGAGATCGGCGACGGCCTCGGACTCTTCCTCCAGCGTATTGCCCGTACGCGTCTTTTGACGCATGCGGAGGAGCTCGAGCTCTCCCGCCGCATCGAGCGCGGCGATCTCGAGGCCAAGGACCGCATGATCGAGGCGAACCTGCGGCTCGTGGTCCACCTGGCCAAGCGCTTCCAGCGCGAGGACTCGGGCATGACCCTGCTCGACCTCATCCAGGAGGGGACGATCGGGCTGGTGCGCGCGGTGGAGAAGTTCGACCACCGGCGCGGCCTGCGGTTCTCCACCTACGCCACGCTGTGGATCCGCCAGGCGATCGGCCGGGCGATGTCCGAGAAGGGACGCGCCGTGCGCCTGCCCGTGCACGTGGGCGACCGCGTGCGCAAGCTGCAGGCCGTGGAGCGCCGGCTGGCCATGGCGCTGGGCGCGACGCCGACCGCGTCGGAGGTGGCTGCAGCCCTGGAGTGGTCGGAGGTCGAAGTGGCGGACGTACGCCGGATCGCCCTCGCGCCGGTATCGCTCGAGGCGCCGGTGGGCGACGACGGCGACGCCGAGCTCGGCCACCTCCTGGCCGACGAGGGCCCCTCGCCCGAGGAGTCGGCCGCGGTGTCGCGCATGCACGCCGACCTCGGCTCGGTCCTGGCCGGGCTCGACGGCCTCGAGCGCCGCGTGCTCGAGCTGCGCTTCGGCCTCGGCGCCGAGGCGCCGCACACGCCCGGCCAGGCCGCCCGCGTGCTCGGCATCACGCCGCGCCGCGTGCGCTGCGCCGAAGACCGAGCGCTGCGCCACCTGCGCGCCTCGCCCGCCACGGGCGCGCTGCGCGACGCCGCCTAGCGGCGCACCACTGGTTGTCATCCCCTTGACATAACCGCCCGGGGGCTGGGAGCGTTGCGCCGTGGGCGAGGCTTCACTCACCCTTCGCCTGGACCTCATGCTCGGCGAGGACGCGGGCGCCGAGGAGCTCGACGCGGCGGCGGCGGACCTGCAGCGGGAGCTGCGCGCGCTCGACGTCGACTCGGTCGAGCGCCCCGCCGGCGGCCCGGCGCCCGCGGGCAGCCGCGCGGTCGAGGTGGCCGCGCTCGGCGCGCTGGTGGTCAAGCTGGGCGGCGCCGCGGTCGGCCCGCTGGCGCGGGTGCTGCAGGACTGGCTCGCGCGGCGCTCCGGGCGCACGGTCAAGCTCACGCTCGGGGCGGACAGCCTGGAGATCACCGGCGGCTCGGCGCGCTACCAGCGCGAGCTGATCGAGACGTTCCTCGCGGCGCGGACGGCCGGGTGAGCGACCGTGGCCGGGCGCTTCGCCCTGATCGTCGCCACCGATGACTACGCGGACGACCGCCTGCGGCGCCTGCGCGCGCCCGCCCACGACGCCGAGGCGCTCGCCGAGGTCCTGCGCGACCCGGACATCGGCGCGTTCGACGTGCGGCTGCTGGCCAACGAGAGCGAGGCGGCGCTGCGCCGCGGAATCGCCACGTTCTTCGCCGACCGCCGGCGCGACGACCTGCTGCTGCTGCACTTCTCCTGCCACGGCCTGAAGGACGACAGCGGGCAGCTGTACTTCGCGGCCCGCGACACCGACGTGGCGCAGCTGGACGCCTCGGCGGTCGGCGCGGACTTCGTCTCGCGCCAGATGGCCCGCAGCCGCTCCAGCAGCGTGCTGATGCTGCTCGACTGCTGCTACAGCGGCGCGATCGCCCGCGGCCTGACGTTCCGGGCGGGCGACCAGGTCGACGTCAACGACCACCTGAGCGGCACCGGCCGGGCGGTCATCACCGCCTCCAGCGCGATGGAGTACGCGTTCGAGGGCGACGACCTGACCGGCGAGGGGCGGCCGTCGGTGTTCACGAGCGCGGTGGTGAAGGCGCTGGAGACCGGCGAGGCCGACCGCGACCAGGACCACTGGATCTCGGTGCGCGAGCTCTACGACTACGTGTGCGACGAGGTGCGCGAGCTCACGCCCAACCAGCGGCCGAACATGCTCTCCTTCCTGGAGGGCGAGCTGTTCATCGCCCGCTCGCGCTACGTCGCCTCGGTGGCGCTGCCGCCCGAGCTGCTCGACGCCCTGTCGCACCCGGTCCCGCAGGTGCGCGTGGGCGCCGTCGAGGCGCTCGCCGAGCTGCTGGCCGCCGGCAAGCCGGGCCTCGCGGCCACCGCCCGCGAGCGCCTGGCGCGCGTCGCCGCGGAGGACGACAGCCGCCGCGTCACCGCCGCGGCCGACGCCGCCCTCACCGCGGAACCGCCGCTCCCCGCCGCGGCGCCCCCTC
>JAICJK010000656.1 GCA_025928415.1 Solirubrobacteraceae bacterium
AGGTCGTCCGCCGCGACCCGAGCGGCGCCATCCTCAATCTCCATCGATAGCCCTCCTTGGCTGACGCGATCAATCCATCGAGACCCCTGCCTCACGGAGTTCGCCCCCCCGATGTCGGTGAGCGCCTCCTTCGCCACCAACCCCGCCTCGCAAATTGCAGGAATCTGGTGGACGGACGTACGGGCACGGGGCCCCGGGGCGGGGGTGCGGGCCTATTCGCGACCAGGCCGCCGACTCGGCGGCCAGCCGTGTCGGCAAGCGATCCCTTCGCCGCCCGCCCCGCGCCGCAAATCGCAGGAATCCGGTGGACGCACGTACGGACCCACCGCGGACATGACATCCGTCACGGCGAAGTCGTGACGCATCCCACTACCGCCGCAACGCGTCCTGGGCGAGTCTGCTCGCATGACCGTGATCGAGGTCCAGCACCTGCAGAAGCGCTACGGCGAGCATCTCGCCGTAGCCGACGTGAGCTTCCGCGTCGAGGAGGGCGAGGTCTTCTGCCTGCTCGGCCCCAACGGGGCCGGCAAGTCCACCACGACGGAGATCCTCGAGGGCTACCGCGCGCGCAGCGGGGGATCCGTGCGAGTCCTGGGGCACGATCCCGGCGACGGGGACCGCGCTGTGGGCGAGCGCGTGGGCATCGTGCTGCAGGAGTGCGGCGTGCCGCTCGAGCTGACCGTCGCCGAGCTGCTGGCCATGTACGGGCGCCCCTACCCGCGGCGCCGGCCCGCCGAGGAGCTGATCGAGCTGGTCGGCCTGGAGGGCAAGCGCGACGCGCGGGCCGGCAGCCTGTCGGGCGGCCAGCGGCGCCGCCTGGACCTGGCGCTCGCGCTGGTCGGCGACCCGGACCTCGTGTTCCTCGACGAGCCCACCACCGGCTTCGACCCGTCGGCGCGGCGGGGCGCCTGGGCGGCGATCCGCAACCTCTGCGCGCTGGGCAAGACCGTCTTCCTCACGACGCACTTCATGGACGAGGCGCAGGCCCTGGCCGACCGCGTCGCGATCCTGCGCGCCGGGAGGATCGTGGCGGCCGGCTCGCCGGACGAGCTGGGCGGGCGCAGCGAGCTGCCGGCCACCGTGCGCTTCCTGGCGCCGGCCGGCGCGGACCTGCCGGCGCTGCCCGATGCCGAGGTGCGCCCCGACGGCGCGCACGTGACCGTCACGACCCGCGACGCCGCCCGCGGCGCGCACGCCGTGACGAGCTGGGCGCTGGAGCGCGGCCTGGAGCTGCGCGACTTCACGGTGACGCGCCCGACCCTGGAGGACATCTACCTGCGGCTGACCGAGCCGGCCGCCGACGAGGCCGAGGAGGCCCTGCGATGAGCACCACGACCGCCAGCCTGCCCGCTTACCGTCCGGCATCGTCGCTGCGGCGCGACGCCGCCCTCGCCGCCCACCAGGTCCTCGACGACCAGCGCGCCTTCTGGCGCAACCGCACCCGCGCGTTCTTCTCCTTCGCGCTGCCGCTGATGTTCCTCGTGATCTTCGCGAGCCTCAACCACGGCGACCGGCTGGAGGACCGCGGCGGCATCCCCGCCGACGCCTTCGTCGTCCCCGGCCTGCTGGCCTACGC
>JAICJK010000080.1 GCA_025928415.1 Solirubrobacteraceae bacterium
CCGAGGAGCAGCGATGGGCACGCCAGGCAAGCGCCGCACGAGCGACCCGCGGGACCGGCCCCAGGACCGCGACGCCCAGGCCGCGGCCCTCTGGCGCTGGCGCCGCGACCTGCTGGCCCGCACGGGCCTGGCGGCCGACGCGGCCGACCGCGTCGCGGCTGACGCGCGGTTCGACGTGCACGGCCTCATCGACCTCGTCGAGCAGGGCTGCCCGCCCCACCTGGCGGTCCGGATCCTCGCGCCGCTGGACGCCGAGGCGCCCATCTGAGCGCCCGCGGCGGCCCGTCTCATCCCCGGCGGGCCGCCGCGGCGCAGGGCGCTACTTCACGTAGCCGGTGGCCTTCAGGTACTCGCCGGCCACGGCCAGCGGCTGCTGCTTGTCGAGGTCCACGCGCGAGTTCAGCTCGGACATGACCGGGGTGGTCAGGCCCTTCTGGACGGTGGTGACGACCTTCTCGAGGTCGGGCCCCAGCCGCGTGAAGGCGTCGTCGCGCACGACGAACGTGACGTTGTAGGGCGGGAAGAGGTGCTTGTCGTCCTTCAGCACGACCTCCTTGTTGGCCGCGATCTGCCCGTCGGTGGTGAACGGGACCGTCAGGTCGGCCTTGCCCTTGAGGATCACCTCGTGGCGCTGGGAGACGTCGATCGGGATCTCCTTCTTGAACGTCAGCCCGTAGACCTGCTTGAAGCCCAGCGCGCAGTCCGACCGCTTGAAGCACTCGGCGGAGCCGGCGAGCGTCAGGTTCTGCGACTTGCCCTTGAGGTCGGAGATCTTCGTCGGGTTGCCGAGCTTCTTGGCCGTCGCGGCGGTCATCCCGAGCGCCTGGGAGTCCGTGAACGGGGTCTGCGGCAGCGCCGTGAACTTGTACTTGCTCTCGTAGAGGCGCTTGGTCTCCTGGTAGGCCGCGTTCTCGTCGTGCGGGACGTCCTTGGGCTTGACGCCGAGCAGCGAGGTCAGCGCCGTGCCGGTGTACTCCGGGTAGCCGTCGATCTCGTGGCTCTTCAGCGCGCGGGTGGCGACCTGCTCGGTCCCGAGGTTGAGGTCGTACTTGACCGTGTAGCCCGCCTTCTTCAGCGCCTCGCCGTAGATGTAGCCGAGGATGATCGACTCGGTGAAGTTCTTGGAGCCGATCTTCAGCGACTTGCCCTTGTTGGCGGCGTCGTACTGGATGAGCTGCCCGCCGCCGGACGACGTGCCGGTGGTGGTCGCCGCGGCGCCGCTCGTGCTGCTGGACGTCTTGTCGCTGCTGCCGCAGGCCGCGAGGCCCGCGGGCAGGAGGATCGCGGCCAGGGCCGCGGCGACCAGGCGGCCGCTCATGTGCGTTCTCATGGTGTCTGGACCCTTCGGGTTGGGAGGAGGTACGCCCCGCGCCGGCGCGTGCGCCGGCCCGCGGCCAGCTTGAGCCCGCGCGGGGTGACGGCACTCTGCAGGGCGGCGAAGACGACTTCGACGACGACGGCGAGCAGCGCGATCGCGATCGCCGCCCCGATCTGCCCGGCGGTGCCGTAGACGCCGCGGGCCACCAGCGGCGTCCCGAGCGACTCGACCCCGGCCAGCGGCGCGATCGTCGCGGTCGCCACGACGCTGACCGCGGCGGTCCGCAGGCCGCCGAAGACGAGCGGCAGCGACATCGGCAGCTCCACGCCGGCCAGGACGCGCGCCTCGCCGTAGCCCATCCCGCGCGCCGCGTCGACCGAGTCGGGGTCGACCTGGCGCACGCCGACGTAGGTGTTCGTGAACAGCGGCGGGATCGCCAGCAGCGTCAGCGCCAGGATGATGTTGGCCTTCGACGGCCCGAGGAACGAGAAGAAGAACGCGATGATCGCCAGGCTCGGCACGGCGCGCCCGATGTTCGACACGCTGGTCGCCAGGAACTGGCCGCGCCCGAGGTGCCCGAGCACCAGGCCGCCCGGGATCGCCACGAGCGCGGCGAACAGCAGCGAGAAGCCCGAGAGCTGCAGGTGCAGGGAGAGCAGGCGCAGGACCTCGTGCGGGCCGCCGACCTGCGTGTCGCCGTAGCTGGAGGTGTCGGACTGGACCAGGAACCGCAGGCCGTCGCCGAACTCGGAGAGGGCGGAGGCGGCCACCATCAGCCGCGCGCCCGCTGCCAGGGGGAGGCGGCCCGCTGCACGCCGAGGAGCAGCAGGTCCAGCGCGATGGCCAGCAGCACGCACAGCCCGCCGGCCACGACCACGTTGCTCTGGAAGTTGATGCCCTCCCCGCCGTCGAACAGCGGCTCGCCGAGCCCGCCCGCGCCGGCCAGGAAGGCCAGGGTCGCCAGGCCGACGGTCGTCGTCGCCGCGATCCGCAGGCCGGCGATGATCTCCGGCAGCGCGAGCGGCAGCTCCACGCGCCAGAGCAGCTGACGATCGCTGAAGCCCTGCCCGCGCGCGGCGTCCTTGATCTCCGCCGGGACGTTGTCGAGCCCGAGCGTGACGTTGCGGAAGAGGATCAGCAGCGTGTAGGCGGTCAGCGCGATCAGCGCGGTGGTGACCCCGCGGCCGGTGATGGGCTGCAGCAGGAAGAAGACCGCGAGGCTCGGCAGCGTGTAGAGGATGCCGGTGACCGCGGTGATCGGACCGACGAGCCAGCGGCGGCGGTGGGCGACCAGCGCCAGCGCGAAGGCGATCGCGAAGCCGAAGGCCACCGCGAGCACGGTCAGCTCGACGTGGCGCAGGAACGGCTCCTTGTAGTTGCCGATGTTGTCGACGATCCAGCGCGGGCAGAAGCCGTTGCGCTGCACGCAGGTCTGATGTCCCGCGCGGTTGCGCGGGACGATCTGGGCGAGGACGAGCAGGCCGCTCACCCGGCGGCGTCCTCTCCGGGGATGAGCTCGGTGGGGGAGGGCAGGTCGTCGGGCTCCGTGGTCAGCGCGTGGCTGAGCGCCTCGATCGACAGCACGCCGGCGACGGCGCCGCTGCCGTCCACGACCGGCCCGTACTGCGTCTCGGCCATCAGCAGGTCGGCCAGCGCGTCGCGCAGGATGTCGTCGAGCTCGACGACGGGCTCGGCGGACGAGCGCAGCTCCGCGCGGACGCGCTCGCCCTGCAGCGCGGTCTCCGACAGCCACCCGACCGGGCGCGCGGCGTCGTCGACGAGCAGCATGATGTCGAGGTCCGCCGCGGCGAGCTTGGCGCGGGCCTGCTCGACCGGCTCGCCCACCCGCACGGTGGCCGCCTTCCACAGGTCGATGTCGCGGACGCGCTGCAGCGCCAGGCGCTTGAGCGCGCGGTCGGCGCCGACGAAGTCCTCGACGAAGCGATCGGCCGGCTCCATGAGCAGCTCGGCCGGCGGCGCGTACTGCGCGAGCCGGCCGCCCTCCTTGAGGATCGCGATCCGGTCGCCCATCTTGATCGCCTCGTCGATGTCGTGGGTGACGAACACGACGGTCTTGCGCAGGCGGGCCTGCAGCCGCAGGAACTCGTTCTGCAGGCGCTCGCGGTTGATCGGGTCGATGGCGCCGAACGGCTCGTCCATCAGCAGCAGCGGCGGGTCGGCCGCGAGCGCCCGCGCGACGCCCACCCGCTGGCGCTGGCCGCCCGAGAGCTGGGCGGGGTAGCGCCGCGCCATCTCGGCGGGCAGGCCGATCAGGTCGAGCAGCTCGAACACGCGGTCCTCGATGCGCCGCCGGTCCCAGTGCAGCAGGCGGGGGACCGTGCCGATGTTGCCGGCCACCGTCTGGTGCGGGAACAGGCCGATCTGCTGGATCGCGTAGCCGATCTCGCGGCGCAGGTCGGCGGGCTTGCGGGCCATCACGCTGCGGCCGTCGAGCAGGATGTCCCCGCTGGTCGGCTCGAGCATCCGGTTGGCCAGGCGCATCGCCGTCGTCTTGCCGCTCCCCGAGGGGCCGACGAGCACGCAGATCTCGCCCGCCCCGACCGCGAAGGAGAGGTCGGTGATCGCCGGCGCCGGGGCGCCGTCGTACTCCTTGCGGACGTGGCGGAACTCGAGTGTCGCGGCTGTCTTCACCGACGACGACGACCCCTCGCTCTGGGCGGAGATGGCGGATGTCACAGAGGGTCCCCAGGGGTGCGGGAAGACCGAAGCCTATACAGATGCCCCGCTGCGCCCGAGGGGCGGTCAGACGCCGGCCGCGCGGCGCGCGGAGCGGTGCGCGGCGTCCTCCAGGGCGTCGTCCAGCGGATCCAGGGGGAGGTCGAGGCCGAGCGCGGTGGCGGTCAGCCAGTCGGCGAACCAGGCGTTCTTGGGCAGCAGCGGGCCGTGCAGGTAGGTCCCGACGACATGGCCGCGGCGCGCGCCCTCGGCCCCCGAGCGCCCCGTGTTGCCATGGCCGCGCAGGACGCGGCCCAGCGGGCGCTCCCGGGCGCCGAGCTCGGTGCGCCCGGCGTGGTTCTCGAAGCCCGCGAGCACGCGCGGGCCCTCCAGCCCCGGGAGCTCGACCTCGATCGCGACGTTGCCGATCAGCCGCGGGCCCTCGTGGCGGACGGTCGTCAGATCCAGCAGGCCGATGCCGGGGATGGTCTGGTCGGCGAGCTCGTAGGAGCGCCCCAGCAGCTGATAGCCGCCGCACACGGCCAGGATCGCCGCACCGCGGGCCGCCGCCGCGTGCAGGGCGGCGGACTTGTGCTCCACGAGGTCGTGCGCGCACAGCACCTGATCGCGGTCCTGGCCGCCGCCGAGGTAGAAGAGGTCGTGCGCGTCGGGGTCGACGGCGTCGCCGATCCCGGCGCCGGTGAGCCGGAAGCCGAGGCCCCGCCACGCGCAGCGCCGCTCGAGCAGCAGCAGGTTGCCGCGGTCGGCGTAGATGTTCATGAGGTCGGGGTACAGCGCGCAGACGCGCAGCACGGGGCGCTCAGCCATGCAGGACCACCACCTGCGAGCCCACGTACTCGTCGGTCGCCGGGACGCTGCGCGCCGGGAGCGGCGCGAGCCCGAGCGCCGCGCCCTCGGCCGCGACCTGCGCGACGCCGAGGCGGTCGAGCCAGATGACGTTGCCCTCCGCGGTCCGGTGCCCGGCGCGGTCGACGGTCTCCCGGATGCGCTCGATGCTCACCGCGTCCGGGGCCTCGCGGACGGCGACCGGGCGCGAGGAGTAGACGGTGCCGTCGACCTCGCGGATGTCGGGCAGCGGCGGCTCGGTGTGGTCGGCGTCGAAGCCCTCCAGCGCGTCGGCCAGCGCGGCGGCGAGCAGGCCGCCGGGCCGCAGGTGCGCCCGCGCGACGGCCAGGAAGCGCGCGCGACCGGCGGCCCCGCCGAAGAGCTGCAGCGTCTGCATCGGGACGATGATGGCGCCGAAGCGCCGGGCCACGGCGAGCTCGCGGGCGTCGGCGAGCAGCACCTCGACCGGCAGCCGCCGGCGGCGTGCGCGGCGCCGCAGCTCGCGCAGCAGCGGCTCGCTGCGGTCGAGGGCGACGACCTCGTGGCCGCGCGCGGCGAGGTCGAGCGCGACCCGCCCGGTGCCGGCGCCGACGTCCAGCACCGGCCCGCCGGCCTGCTCGGCCAGCTCGCGCCACAGCGGGAGGTCCTCCTCGTAGTCGCCGCACTCGAGGTCATGCCACAGGACCTCGCGGTCGGGGGCGCTCATCCGAACGAGCTCCCGGCGGCGCCGCGCCGCACGAGCTCCTCGCGCAGGGCGAGCATCGCCGTGTAGGTCGGCAGCGCGAACAGCGGGGCGGGCGGGGCGGCCGGGCGCGTGTCCGGGGCGTCCCCGAGCGCCCGGTCCAGCGCCGCGGCCAGGTCCTCCTCGACCGCGATGCGGCCGGCGGGCACCCCGGCGTACTTCAGGCGCAGCGCCATCTCCGCGGCCCGGGTGCCCGAGCACGTGGCGCGGCGCACGCGACCCGCGAGCAGCTCGAAGTCCGCGTCCCACACCCAGGAGACGTCGCGGCCGTCGGCGACGCGGTCGTTGAGCACCGCGAGCAGGTCGTGCTCGCCGTCCTCGAGGGCCAGGGTGCGCAGCACCTCGTTGGCCCCGGCCGGGTTCTTGACGAGCATGATCGACAGGTCCCGTGCGCCGACCCGCACGGTCTCCGCGCGCCCGAACGCCGCGGCGACCGCCTGCAGCCCGGCGGCGACGTCGGCCAGCGGCGCCCCGAGCGCACGCGCCAGGGCGGCGGCGGCCAGCGCGTTGTAGACGTTGTAGAGGCCGGGCAGCGGCAGCGCGACGGGCGCGTCGCCCTCGGGGGTGCGCAGCGTGAAGCGCGCGCCGCGCACGCCGTCGAGCACGATCTCGGTGGCCGCGATCGCGGGCGCCGGGCGGCGCGCGTCCCCGGTCGGGCAGTGGTAGTGGCCCTGGTGGCCGAGGAACACCGCGTCGTAGACGTAGGGCGCGCCACAGCGGCGGCAGTGCGTGGAGTCCGCGGCGTGCTGGAGGCCGGGCATCGCCATCGCCGTGTCCTCGACGCCGAAGTAGACGGCGTCGGGGCGGTCGCGGCCGAGGTCGGCGACGAGCGGGTCGTCGGCGTTGAGGACCAGGGTGGTCCCGGCCGCCCGCGCGACGACGCCGGCCCAGCGGTCGGCGATGCTCTCCAGCTCGCCGTAGCGGTCGAGCTGGTCGCGGAACAGGTTGGCCAGCAGCAGCGCGCCCGGCTCCAGCTCGGGCACGACGCGGTCCAGCCAGAACTCGTCGACCTCGAACAGGCCGGTGTCGCCCTCGCCGGCCAGCAGCGCGGCCGCGATCCCGCCGGCCATGTTGGCGCCCGCGCTGTTGGTGACCAGCCGCGCGCTGCCCCGATCGAGGATGGCCGCGACCATCGCGGCCGTGGTGGTCTTGCCGTTGGTGGCGGAGATCACCGCCGTGCGCTGCAGGCCGCTCGACAGCGTGCGGATCGCGTGCGGGTCCAGGCGCAGCGCGACCTTGCCGGGCAGCGACGTGCCCCCGCGGCCGGCCAGGCGCGAGGCGGCCCCCGCCGCGCGCGCGACGCCCGCCTTCCAGCCGCCCCTCATGCCGGCAGCAGCACGCGCACCGCGCCGGGGACGCAGCGGATCGTCGCGGGCAGCTCGGCGATCGGGTCCCCGTCGGCGTAGACGGTGAACGGCCGGTCGGCCTCGACGTGGACCTCGGCGCCGCGGAGCACCTCGATGTCCGGGTCGGCGACGTGGGTGCCCTTGAACACCCGCGGGAGCATCCGCAGGAAGTGCGCCTTGCTCGACGCCTTGGAGAGCACGACGTCGAGCGCGCCGTCGTCGAACGCCGCGTCCGGGGCCAGGAACATCCCGCCGCCGTAGGCCTTCGAGTTGGCGGCGGCCACGCTCCAGCCGGTGAACGCCCGGCGCTCGCCGTCGACGGTGACCGTGAAGGCCGCGTGGCGCCAGGTCGCCAGCGCGCCGAGCGCGCCGTAGGCGTAGACGAGCGGGCCCAGCCGCGCCGGCGCCTCGTTGGCGCGCCGGTTGGCCTCGGAGTCGAAGCCCAGCGAGGCGATCCCGATGAACGCGCGGCCCTCCACTTCGCCGAGGTCGACGGGGCGGGGGACGCCGCTCTGCAGGACGGCGACCGCGGCCACCGGGTCGCGGGGGATGCCGGCCACGCGGGCGAAGTCGTTGCCGCGCCCGCCCGGCAGCACGCCCATGACCGCATCGGGCTGCCCGCGCAGCGCGCCGGCGATCGCGCCCACGCAGCCGTCGCCGGACAGCGCGACGGGGACCTCGCCGGCGGCCGCGGCCTCGCGCGCCAGGTCGCCGACGTGCGGCAGGTCGCGCGTGGTCGACGTGCGGAACGCAAGGCCCCGGGCGCGCAGCTCGGCCTCGACGGCGGGCAGCGCCTTCGCGGCGCGGCCCCCGCCGGAGGACGGGTTGACGATCAGGGCGTAGCGGCGGCTCACGAGCGGCACATCTTGCCCATCACGCGCCGAGCACGAGGTCGCCGAGGGTCTCCGCGACCGCGACGACGCCGCCGTCCGCCGCCGCCAGCGCGGTCTCGGCGGCCGCGCGGTCGGTGCTGCCGGTCAGCACGAGCGCCGCGTCGAGGCCGGCGGCGCGGGCGCCGCCGACGTCCGAGTCCAGCCGGTCGCCGACGACCAGCGCCCGCGCGGCGTCGCCCAAGCCGGCGCCCAGGCGGTCCAGCGCCGTCCGGAAGAGCTGGACCTCCGGCTTGCCGACCGACGCGGCCACGGCGCCGGTGGCCTGCTCGAGCGCGGCGACCACCGCGCCGGTCCCCGGCCACGGCCCGTCGGGCATCGGGAAGGTCCCGTCCCGGCCGGCGGCGAGGATCGCCGCGCCGCGCAGGACGGCCTGCGTGGCGGTGCGCAGCTCGGCGTAGTCGAAGCGCGGGTGCGCGGCCACCACGACGACATCCGAGCGGGTCGCCAGGTCGGTGTGGTTGAGGATCCGCACCCCGGCGTCGAGGACGTGGCGGTGCACGGCCGCCGGGCCGATGACGAACGCGGTCCGCAGCCGCGGGTCCTCCGCGCAGACGTGCTGCAGCGCCGAGCCGACGGTGACGACCTGC
>JAICJK010000362.1 GCA_025928415.1 Solirubrobacteraceae bacterium
CGCCTCGCGCTCGCGCATCGACTCGGCAGCCGCGACCTCCGCGAGCGCAGGGCCGGCGAGCCCGTCGGCCCACGCCTCCAGCACCGCCGGATCGTCCTGCCAGTCGGCGGGCGGCTCGGCCGCGCCCGCCTGGGCGATCCGCTCGGCGACGCCCTGCACCGCGGCGGCGGCGCCGGCCTTCGCCGCCGCCGCGTCCTGGCGGCGCTGGGACAGCCAGCGCTCGGCGTCGGCGAACCGCTCGGCGGCGAACAGCTTCTTGAGCAGCGCCTCGCGCTCGTCGCTGCTGGCGCGCAGGAAGCGCGCGAAGGCGCCCTGCGGCAGCAGGACGACCTGGCAGAACTGCTCGCGGGTCATCCCGAGCAGGCGCTCGAGCTCCAGGCCCGCCTCGTCGGCGCGGGTGGCCAGCACCTTCCAGGCGCCGTCGGGCTCGCGCCCCTCGACCGTCACCGCGTGCTGCTCGACCGTCATGCCGGTGCCGCGCAGCTTGGGCCGCTCCTGCCGGGGGCGCCGGGTGACCCGCACGCGGCGGCCGCGCAGCGTGGCCTCGAGCTGCACCTCGGTGCGCACGTCCGGCGCGGCGTGATCGGACCGCAGCGAGCCCGTCCCGGCGCGCTCGCCCGGGACGTCCCCGAAGAGCGCGAAGACGATCGCGTCGAGCAGCGTCGTCTTGCCCGCCCCGGTGTCGCCGTGCAGGAGGAACAACCCGGCCTGCGAGAGCGCGTCGAAGTCGACCTCCTCCGTGCCCGCGAAGGCCTGCAGTGCGGTGATGCGCAGCCGGTGCAGCCGCACGCCGTCAGGCCACCGCCTCGCGCAGCCGCCGGGCCGCGAGGGCGTCCTGCAGCAGCGCGAGCTCGTCCGGCTCGGCCTCGGTGCCGCGCACGTCCGCGACGAAGCGGGCGACCAGCGCCTCGTCGTCCAGCCCGCGCAGCCGCGCGGCATAGGTGCCCTCGGCCTCCGGACCGGCGCCCTGCGGCTCGAAGAGCAGCGCCGCGGTATGCGGGAACCGGCGGCGCAGCCGCTCCATCGCGTCCGACGGGCGGACGGGATCGGTCAGCGTGACCTGCACCCACGCCTCCTCGGCCGCGCGGTGCGCCGGGTCGGCGAGCAGCGCGTCGAGCGGGCCGCGCAGGCGCGCGAGCGGGCGGCCGACCGGGCAGGCGACCGTCCGCGTCACGACCTCGGCCCCGCCCGCGTCGACCACGCACACCGACTTCTCGTGGCCGGCCTCGGAGAACGAGAAGGCGACGGGGGAGCCCGCGTAGCGGCCGTTCGCGCCCACGCGCTGGGGCGCGTGGAGGTGCCCCAGGGCGACGTAGTCCACGCCCGCGAACGTGCTCGCCGGGACGCTCGCCGCCCCGCCGACCGCCAGGTCGCGCTCGCTGTCGCTGGGCTGCGCGCCCGCCACGAAGGCATGGGCCAGCACCACCGATCGCGTGCCCGCGGGGCGCCGCGCCAGGTCGGCCCGCACGCGCGCCATCGCGGCGCCGAGCACGGCGGCGTGCCCGCGCGCCTCGCAGCCGAGCGCGGCGCGCGCGAGGTCCGGCTCGAGGTAGGGCAGCCCGTAGACGGCGACGCCGCCCAGCACGACAGGGTCCGCGCAGTCCAGCGGGTCGGTCCGCAGGTGCAGCCCCGCCCGCGCGAGCAGCCCGGCGCCGAAGCGCAGCCGCTGGGGCGAGTCGTGGTTGCCGGCGATCACGACGACCGGCGCGATCTCCGTCAGGCGCCCGAGCAGCTCGTCGGCGAGCGCGACGGCGTCGACCGGCGGCAGCGCCCGGTCGTAGAGGTCCCCGGCGACCAGGACGGCGTCGACCCGCTCCTCGCGGGCGAGGCCGACCAGCCACTGCGCCCAGGCCGCCTGATGGGAGAGCAGGTCCTCGCCGTGGAAGGTGCGGCCGAGGTGCCAGTCGGCGGTGTGCAGGAATCGCATGGGCCGACCAGGGTCGCTCGCCGGGCGGACGGACTGACGGGGGTGCCTGCCTTCGCCACAGGACGGGCATGCACATCACCGTGACCGAGCGCATCGCGAGGCGATTGACGGTGCAGGGACACGTGCAGGGCGTCGGCTACCGCGCGTGGGTGGCCCGCGCGGCACAGCGCGCGGGTGCGGCCGGCTGGGCGGAGAACCAGGGCGACGGGAGCGTCGAGATCCACGTCGAAGGCGCCCGTGACGCGGTCGAGCAGGTGCTCGGCGCGGCGCGGCGCGGCCCGCGCGGGGCGGCCGTGGAGCGCGCCGAGGCCACCGAGGCCGAGCCCGCCGGCCTCGACGGGTTCAGCGCGCGCTCGCGGTAGCTGCGCCGGCGCCGAGGCCGGTGGTGTTGCGCTCGAGGGTCAGCAGCGACTTCACGTCGCCGCCGGCCACCGTGACCAGGAACGACGCGACGATCGACGGCCGCCCGCTGTGGGTGAAGTCGCCGGCGACGGCGTCCTGCAGCTCCGAGCCGCCGCCCGTGGGGCAGGACGCGGCGCACGGGAAGTCGTTGGGCGTCTGGAAGCTCCCATCGCCGTTGCCGGGCTCGACGCGCATCCGCGAGCCGACCTGCCCGTGCACGCCCGGCTGCATCCCGCCGACGATGTCGGCGCGCCCGTCGAGGTTCACGTCACGGGCCAGCGCGATGCGGTTGAAGAAGTTGACGAGCGCCGACGGGGCCCGCAGCGCGCCCGTCCCCGTGCCGAGCAGCAGCTGACCGGTCCCCGTGGCGACATCTGGATTGCCGTCGCGGTCGAAGTCGGCGATCGCCGGGGGCGCCGGGGGCCCGCGCCCCAGGTCGGGCAGCGGCGTCGTGTCCGGCGGCCCGAAGCCGCCCTTCCCGTCGCCGAGGACGACCGTCACGGCGTCCTGCTGGAGGCTGAGCGCGCCGCCCACGAACACGATGAGGTCGAGGATCCCGTCGTGGTTCATGTCGCGCGCGGCGGCCAGGCCCGCCGGCTCGCCGGTGTCGACCGCGCCGAGGACCGCGAAGCCGCCGTGGCCGTCGCCTCGCAGGACCTGCAGCTGCCCGTTGCCGACCTCCCCGCCGCCGACCACCACGAGGTCGCGCTTGCCGTCCCGATCGAGGTCGGCGGCCGTGAGCTGATCGGCGGCGACCGGCAGCGAGACGGGCGGGAGCGGCGTGAAGCCGCCGCTGCCGTCGCCCTTGAGCACCTCGACCACCGGGGCGCCCGTGGCCGCCGTCTGCGAGCCGATCGCCAGGTCGGTCCTGCCGTCGTTGTCGAAGTCGGCCGCGGCCAGCGCCGTCGCGCCGCTCAGGCCGGCGCCGGGCGCGACGCTGAAGGGCGCGGCGAAGCCGCCGCGCCCGTCGCCTCGGAGCACGAGCACCGGGCCCCGCGGCCCGGCGGGGACGCCGCCGAGCGTGGCCACGTCCAGGTTGCCGTCGCGGTCGAAGTCCCCCGCGGCCAGCTGCCCGAGGCTGATCCCGGGCTCCTCGTACAGCTCGGTCGGCGCGAAGTCGACCACCGGCGTCCCCGAGGGCGTGGTGAACGTGCGCGTGCCGTCGCACACGTCAGGGACGACCCGCGCGTCCCCGCCGCAGACGCGATAGCTGTAGGTCGTGCCCGGCCGCAGCGCCGTGACGCGCTCCGAGAACGGGAGGTTCGGCGTGTGCGGCGGGATCGGCCCGCGCGTGGGCGTCGCGAAGCCGTCGGCGGTGCCGAGCAGCCCCGCCTCGGTGGCGTACTGGAACTCGTA
>JAICJK010000509.1 GCA_025928415.1 Solirubrobacteraceae bacterium
CCGCTGACGGCCGAGGGCGCGCGGCTGCTCGGGCTGCCCGCCGGGACGCCGGTGGTCCAGGGCGGCTCGGACAACGCGTGCGGCGCGCTCGGCGCGGGCGTCATCGACGGCGACGAGGCGCTCGTCGGCCTCGGCACGTCGGGCGTCGTGCTCGCCGGCCTGCCCGCGCCGCGCCCCACCGAGCCTCCCGTCGAGCTGTGGTGCCATGCGGCGCCGGAGCGCTGGTATGCCTGGGAGATCCTGCTGACCGGCGGCCGCGCGCTCGACTGGGCGTTCACCTCCCTGTTCTCGCTCCCGCTCGCGAGCCCGGACGGGCAGGCGCTGCTGCGCCGGGCGCTCGAGCTGCCGCCGGCGCCGGGGCGCCCCATCTTCCTGCCCTACCTCGGCGACCAGCACGACGGGGCGGGCGGCTTCGCCGGCCTGAGGGTCGCTCACGCGCGCGCGGACGTCGCGCGTGCTGTGCTCGACGGCATCGCGCTCGCCCTCGGCCAGATGCTCGATCGCATCAGGGCGGCGGGCATCGCCGTCGCGCGCGCCGTGGCGGTCGGCCCGCTGGCCCGCGAGCCCGCCTGGCGATCCGTGCTCGCCGCGACGCTCCGCGTCCCGGTGGTCAAGCCGGACGTCGAGGACGCGGCGGAGCTCGGCGCCGCGGTGCTGGCCGCCGCCGGCTGCGGCCTGGCGGCGTCGGTGCCGGACGCGGTGCGCAGCATCGTCACGACCGGGCCCGAGACGGTGCCGGCAGCGCCGGCGCTCGACGCCTACGCCCACATGGCCCAGCGGTTCGCCGCGGCGCTGGCGCGCTGACCGCGCCGCCGGCTCGGCGATCACCGCCGGGTCCACTTCCGACAACCGTCCACTCCTCAGCGGGGACGCCACGCGGCGTCCGACCTCAGAGAGCGTGTCCCGCTTCGTCCGCCACAGCGACCTGCTCGACCAGCTCGAGCACGCGTGCGACCTCGCCATGCGCATGTACCGGCTGGGTCAGGACACGACCGAGATCGATGCGGAGGTCGATCGCCTGCTGCTCCTGATCGACCCCGACCCCGAGGAGTGAGCCGAGGCGCTCGCGCCACCGCGAGCCAGTGCCCCCACCCGCGGCGCACGATCACAGATCGAGCACCAGGTCCTCGTGCGGGCGTGAGCAGCAGATCAGCGCGCTGCCGTCCGCGGGGGGCTCGACCGGGTCGGGGTCGTAGTCCACGCTGCCTTCGATGAGCGTCGTCTCGCAGCTGTGGCAGACGCCGGTGCGGCACGACCAGCGGACCGGCACGTCGCAGGCTTCGGCGAGCTCGAGCAGGCTCGCACAGCCGTCGCTCCACGGGATCGCGAGGTTGCTCCGCGCGAACGCGATCGTCGGGCCGCTTCCGGGTTCGCCGGGGGGCCGGTGGGCCGTCCGCGTGGGAGTCGCGGCGATGCCGGGGGTCAGGCCGGGCGCGGGGCCGAACGGCTCGGTGTGGATCCGGGCGGCGCCGACGCCGATCGCGGCCAGACCGGCGCTGAGCTCCTCCATGAACGGGGCCGGCCCGCACAGGTAGGCCTCCGCGTCTCGCGGTGGCTCGAGCTCGGCGAGCAGGGAGGCCGTGAGGCGCCCGGCCCTGTCGAAGTCCCGGCCCTCGACCTCGTAGGGCCCCGGGCGGCTGTGGCAGATCTGGGCCCGCACGTGTGGGAGCGACGCGAGCAGCGCGCGGGCCTCGGCGGCGAAGCAGTGATCGCGGCTGCTGCGCGCGCCGTGAAGCCACCAGATCTCGCGATCGGAACGCTCCGTCGCCAGCTCGTGGAGCATGGCGAGGACCGGCGTCGCCCCGATGCCGGCGCTGATGAACAGCACGGGCGCGCGGGTCTGGTCGAGGATGAAGCTGCCTCGCGGTGCTGCGATGTCGAGCAGGTCGCCGGCGGCGATCCGGCTGTGCAGGTAGCCGCTGGCGACACCGTCGTGCTCGCGCTTGACGCTGATCCGGTAGCAGTCGGCGCCGGGCTGTCCCGAGAGGGAATAGGTCCGCAGCACCGACCTGCCCTGTTCGTCGGGTTGCAGGCGCAGCGTGAGGTACTGGCCGGGCCGCGCCGGCGGAAGCGGGGCGCCGTCGGGGTCCTTCAGGCTGATGGAGACCACGGAGTCGCTCTCTCGGTCGATTCCGGTGACCTCCAGTCGGCGGAACCCGGGCCAGGCCGGCGGAGGGCTGGTTGCGACGAGCCCCGCGTTGCCGTCGCCGCGCTCGCTGGCGAGCAGCGCCTGGAACGACGACTGCCAGCCAGGACTGAGGGCGGGGATGCGCAGCGCTCGGAGCAGCCGCCCACGCGGATGCCCGGGGAGGTAGAGGAGCGCGTCGACCTCGGCGACCGTCATCTGCTCGGGGCCGGAGGCGAGCTTGACGATCTCGTCTCCTGCCTGGACCTCGCCCTCCTGCAGCACGCGGAAGTAGAAGCCGGGC
>JAICJK010000631.1 GCA_025928415.1 Solirubrobacteraceae bacterium
ACGCCGAGCAGGAAGCGGATCAGGAAGACCCCGAACGCGATGCCGGTGCCCAGCAGCACCCAGCCGGGCCAGAACGAGCCGGCGCCGGTCGCCGCCCACACGGCCAGGCAGACGAAGTTCGGGACGACGAAGCTCGCCGTCCTCTGACGCAGGACCACGGCGCGCGGCGGCGCGTCCGGGTCCACCACGGCGGGGGCGGTACGCGCGGGGGCGGCGGGCGCGGCGGGCGGGAGGTCGGCCAGCAGCGCGGTCAGCTCGCCGTGCGTGCGGGCGGAGAAGGCGGCGCTGACGCGCTCGTCGAGCTCGTCGGCGTCGAGCCGGCCCTCGGCCGCCGCCGCGCGCAGCCGGTCGACGGCGACCTCGCGCTCGGCGTCGGAGACCCGCAGGTCGGGCGCGTTCATGGTCGCGAGGCTAGCGCGGCGGGGCCCGCGGATCACGCGGGCCGGCGCGCGAGCCGGCTCACCGGACGACGCCGAGCAGCACGCCGGACGCGCCGAGCATCAGCAGCCAGAGCGCGAGTCCCAGCAGCGCGGCGACGGCGACGCCGCGCGAGGGGAGCGCCGGTGGGCCGGGCGGGGGGTGGCGGTCCATGGCGCCAAGGGTGCCGATCCGACCTGACGGCCGCCTGAAACCCCGCGGCGCGAACGCCCGCAACGTGCGGGCGGCGGATTCCCGCAACGAGCGTTCGGCGATGGACCCGATTGCGCCCCATCGACGCGTCGCGGACCGGTGGACGGATACCCTGCCGTCGCTCGTGCCGCGCGTCGTCGACCTGTCCGCTCCGATCCAGCCCGACCCGGCCGAGTGGCCGGACATGCTGCGGACGGACCTCGTCCGCAGCGACCACGCCGAGGGCGCGCGGGCGATCGAGGCGCTGTTCGGCGTGGGCCCGGAGCTGCTGCGCGACGGCGAGGGCTGGGCCACCGAGACGTTCACGAACCTCGGCACGCACTCCACGACGCACGTCGACGCCCCGTGGCACTACAACTCCACGATCGGCGGCCGGCGCGCGCAGGCCATCGACGAGCTGCCGCTCGAGTGGTTCCTGGCCCCGGGGGTCGTCCTGGACCTCAGCGCCAAGGCCGACGGCGACGCCGTGACCGCCGACGAGCTGCAAGGCGCCCTGCAGGCCTCGGGGCATGCCCTGCGCCCGCTCGACATCGTCCTGGTGCGCACGGACCGCGACAGCTTCTACGGGCAGGCCGACTACATGGGCCGCGGGCCCGGCGTCACCGCCGAGGCGACCCGCTGGCTGTTCGAGCACGGCGTGCGCGTCATGGGCATCGACGCCTGGGGCTGGGACGCCCCGCTGCACCTGCAGGCCCAGCGCGCCACGGCCGAGCAGGCGCCCGGCGTCTTCTGGGCCGCCCACCAGGCCGACCTGCCCTACTGCCAGATCGAGCGGCTGTGCAACCTCGCCGCCCTGCCGCCCACCGGCTTCACGGTCTCCTGCTTCCCGCTGCGGGTCGTCGGGGGCTCGGCCGGCCCGACCCGCGCCGTCGCGATCATGGACGCCTGATGCGCCGCCTCGGGATCCTCGCCGCCGGCACGGCGGCGCTCGTCGCCGGGGCCGCCGCGCTGCCGCACCTGGGCGCGGGCGGGCCAGCGGGCGACGGAGCGGCGTCGGCGGCGCCGTTCGCGCAGGCCCAGGCGCCGCCCACGATGACCGGCCCCGCGCCGGTGGACGTCGGGGGCGCC
>JAICJK010000164.1 GCA_025928415.1 Solirubrobacteraceae bacterium
CCACTACGCGGACCTCGGCCGCGACGTCGGCGCGATGCTGCTGGCGGCGGCGCCCGCCGGGCAGCCCGCGCCGCGCTGAGCGGCGCGGGCGGCCGACGGGCCTGCCCGGGACCCGTCGCCCGCCGGCGGGTCCCCAATCGCGCGGCGGGCGACATCCCGAGGGTCCAGCGTCGAGGAAGAGGAGCTCGACGACCCGGTGATCGACCGGTAACCGGCGCGATGGGCGCGCGCTGGACGGACGTCCGAGCGCGGCACGGGGCCGGCCACAGCCTGATCGTGGTCGCCCTGCACGACACGCTCACCGCGGCCGAGCGCAACCTGCAGCGGATGGGGGAGCACGAGCGGCTGCGCGACGTCCGCACGTTCTTCCAGTACGCCACGGTGCAGGGCTTCTGCGAGCCGATCGAACGCATCACCGGCCGGCGCGTGCGCTCGTTCGTCGGCGGGATGGACACCCAGACCGACATGGCTGATCGAGGCCTTCGAGCTGTGGCCCGAGGGCACCGACGCCCCACCGCGCTGGGAGGCCGCCGACACGAGCCGAGCGCCGGGCAGCCGAGGCGCCCCCGGCCGAACACGATGCGAACCCGAAAGTGCGGATCGACGGTCGCGATCTCCCCGACGCGATAGCGCGTCTGCCCGACGACCGCGAATGAAGACGTTTCCTCCGTGGAGCCCTACGGCAGGGATCGACCGAGACCCCGATAGCTTTGCGAGTGTGGATCTCCGGCGTCGCATCATCTCCCGCCGGGGCGAGTTCCTGCTCTTCGCGCTGACCCCGCCACGGTTGTCGACCACCCCGGAGCAGGCCCAGGAGATCGCTGATGTCACCTTCGAGCGCCTAGAGCCCCTCGACGTCGACGGCCTGATCCTCTACGACATCGATGACGAGGCCGACCGCAACCCCGAGGAACGGCCGTTTCCGTTCCTGCCGACCATGGACCCGGCCGACTACCTGGAACGCCACCTCAAGACCTGGCGCACGCCGGTCGTGGTCTACCGCGCGACGGCGAAGTACACCGAGGAAGAGCTCCGCGACTGGATCGGGTCCCAGGATGCCGCCAATCGGATGGCCGTCTTCGTCGGTGCCTCCTCCCGCAAGAAGCGTGTCGCCACGACGCTCCGCAGGGCTCAACAGCTCCGCACCGAGGCCGGCCCCGACCTGCTCCTCGGCGCCGTCGCGATCCCCGAGCGGCACACTCTCAAAGGTGACGAGCACCTTGGCCTGGTCGCCAAGCAGGAGGCCGGCTGCTCCTACTTCGTCACCCAGGTCGTCTACGACGTCAACGCCGCCAAGAACCTGGTATCCGACTATGCCTATGCGTGCCGCGACCGCGGACGCGATCCGGTCCCGATCGTGTTCACCTTCTCGGTCTGCGGCTCGACGAAGACCTTGGAGTTCCTCCGATGGCTCGGCGTCGACGTCCCGCGCTGGATCGAAAACGACCTGCGCCACGCCGACGACACCCTCGACGCGTCCCTCGAGCATGCCGAGACAACCGCGCTCGAGCTGATGTCCTTCTGCCGCCGCCTGGGCGTCCCGTTCGGCATCAACGTCGAGTCCGTCTCGATCCGCAGGGTGGAGATCGAGGCGAGCGTGCGACTGGCGGAGCGGCTCCGGGGCAACTTGGCACGCTGACGTGGGGCCTTGACATGAAGCTGCGACGGCTGGAGGCGAGACGCGCGGAGCTGGCTGCCGAGGAGCCGGAGGGGCACGAGCCACTGAGCGACGAGGACGTGGCTCCGCTGGTCTCCCACGTGCGTGAGGTGATCTACCCCTCTTTGCTTTTGCCCGTGGTTCGACCACCACAAGGGTCAGCGCGCCCGGCAGGATTCGAACCTGCGACCTCTCGCTCCGGAGGCGAGCGCTCTATCCACTGAGCTACGGGCGCGTGCGCTGGTCAGCGTACAGCGGTCGTGCGGGGCGAGGACCGGCCCGCCGGGCGGCGCGCGGCGGGTGCGGTGGGTCCCGGGGGGCCACTACCCTCGCAGGCCCGTGGACCTGTCGCTGTTCTTCGCCGGCACGGCCGGCTCCATGCCCACCGCCCGTCGCGGCCTGCCGGCCGTCCTGCTGCGGCGCGGGGGCGATCGGATCCTCTTCGACTGCGGGGAGGGGACCCAGCGCCAGCTCGTGCGCAGCGTCGGGCTGCCGGACGTCGGCGCGGTCTTCCTGACCCACTTCCACGCCGACCACTGGCTCGGGCTGCCGGGCATGCTGAAGTCCTTCGCGCTGCGCGACCGCGAGCGGTCGCTGACCGTCTACGGCCCGCCGGGGCTGAAGGAGCTCATGGGCGCGCTGCGGTTCGTCTACGGGCGGCTGCCCTACCCGTTCTCGATCGTCGAGCTGGAGGCCGGCGACTGGGTCGAGTTCGACGGCTACGACATCGCCGCGTTCAACGTCCGCCACCGCGGCCAGGCCTTCGGCTACGCGATCGCCGAGGAGGAGCGCCCCGGGCGCTTCGACCCCGAGCGCGCCCGCGAGCTCGGGGTCGCGTTCGGCCCGGACTTCGGCCGCCTGCAGCGCGGGGAGGCCGTCGGCGACGTCGCGCCCGACCAGGTCGTCGGCGCGCCGCGGCCCGGCCGCCGCCTCGTGCTGTCCGGGGACACCGCGCCCTGCGACGCCCTGCGCGACGCCGCCGCCGGCGCGGACGTCCTCGTCCACGAGGCGACGTTCGCCGAGAGCGAGCTCGAGCGCGCCCGCCAGACGGGCCACTCGACCGCTCGCCAGGCGGCCGAGATCGCCGAGGAGGCCGGCGTGGGCCTGCTCGCGCTGACCCATGTCTCGACCCGCTACCTCGGCCGCGAGCTGCTCGACGAGGCGCGCGCCGTGTTCCCGGCCACCGTCCTGCCGCGGGACTTCGACGCGATCGAGGTGCCGCTGGCCGAGAAGGGCGCCCCGGAGCTCGTGCGCTTCGAGCCCGGGGCGCGGGCCCCGGCGTGAGGCGGGCCGCGGCATGAGGCGCGTCCCGGGCGGGCTGTCCCTCGCCCTCGCCGCGGCGACCGGCTTCCTCGCCGGCGTCGTGCTCGTCGCCGCGCTCGGCGGCGCCAAGGGCGTGACGCGCACGGTGACCGAGCGCGCGGCCGC
The DNA here is from genome assembly GCA_025928415.1 of Solirubrobacteraceae bacterium. Lineage (GTDB taxonomy): Bacteria > Actinomycetota > Thermoleophilia > Solirubrobacterales > Solirubrobacteraceae > Paraconexibacter. The sequence continues at coordinate 3,086 of JAICJK010000164.1, forward strand.
CCCCGCCGTCACCACCACCGCGGGCACCGTCGTCGTCCGCACGGCGGTCCCGGACCTCGCCGGCCAGCCGCTCGACCTGGCGAAGGACCGCCTGGCGCGCGCCCGCTTCGAGGTCGACGTCCGGGGCGGCGGGCTGTTCGGCGTCGTCGACGAGGGCAACTGGGAGGTCACCGGCCAGGATCCGGCGCCGGGGACGTTCCTGGAGCAGGGCTCCACGGTGCACGTGGACGTCGACCGCCGCTGAGCGCACCCCGGTTCCGGCGGGTGGGCCTGCTAGATTCGCGTCGTCCTTTAACCCGGTCCCGTGAGGCCAGGAAGGAGCCCCCAGATGTCCCCCGACACGGTCGTCCTCGACCGCGATGCCATGCGCCGCACCCTCGTGCGGATCGCCCACGAGATCGTCGAGCACGGCGCCGGCCCGCAGGATCTCGTCATCGTCGGCATCCACCGCCGCGGCGCCGTCCTGGCCACCCGACTCAAGCGGCTGCTGGACGAGCTGCTGGACGCCGACGTCCCGCTCGGCGACCTCGACATCTCCTTCTACCGCGACGACGTCGCGACGCGCCCCGACCAGCCGGTGGTCCACGCCTCGCACGTCGAGGTGCCGCTCGAGGGCCGCACGGTGGTCATCGTCGACGACGTCCTCTACACCGGGCGCACGGTGCGCGCGGCGATCGAGGCGCTGTTCGACTACGGCCGCCCGGCCCGGGTCCAGCTCGCCGTCCTCGCCGACCGCGGCCACCGCGAGCTGCCGATCCGGCCCGACTACGTGGGCAAGAACCTGCCGACGTCGCGCCACGAGCGCGTCAACGTGGCGGTCGCCGAGCTCGACGGGCGCGACGAGGTCACGATCACGACCCTCGAGACGGTGGCGGCATGAGGCACCTCCTGTCGATCGAGGACCTCGACCGCGCGGCGATCGAGCGCATCTGCGACCGCGCCGCGTCCTTCTCCGAGGTCGCCGAGCGCGAGATCAAGAAGGTCCCCGCGCTGCGCGGGCGCACGGTCCTGAACCTCTTCTACGAGGCGTCGACGCGCACGCGCTCGTCGTTCGAGCTGGCGGCGAAGCGGCTCAGCGCCGACGTCGTGAACTTCGCGGTCAGCGGCTCGAGCGTCGAGAAGGGCGAGTCGCTGAAGGACACGGTGCTGACGCTCGGCGCGCACCGGCCGGACGCGATCGTCATCCGCACGCCGTGGGCGGGCGCCGCGGCGCTGGTCACCCACTGGACCGACGCGGCGATCGTCAACGCCGGCGACGGCAAGCACGAGCACCCGACGCAGGCCCTGCTCGACGTCCACACGCTCCGGCGCCGCCTGGGCGGGATCGACGGCGCCGACATCTGGATCGTCGGCGACGTCCTGCACTCGCGCGTCGCGCGCTCGAACATCCTGGCCTTCCAGACGATGGGCGCGAAGGTCACGGTCTGCGGCCCGCCGACGCTCATCCCGCGCGGCATCGAGGCGCTCGGCTGCGACGTCCGGTACGACCTCGGCGAGCTCTCGCAGGCCGACGTGGTCTACGCGCTGCGGATGCAGCACGAGCGAATGGACCAGGCCTGGGTGCCCTCGCTGCGCGAGTACGCGGCGCTGTTCCAGGTCAACGGGCGGCGCCTGCACCCGCGCCAGGTGCTCATGCACCCGGGGCCGGTCAACCGGGGGGTCGAGCTGAGCGGCGAGGTCGTCGACTCGCCGCAGGCGCTGATCGCCCAGCAGGTCGAGGCCGGCGTCGTGGTCCGGATGGCCGTGCTCTACGAGGTCCTGGCCGGCGCCCGCGCCGGCGGGCCGACCGACGACGCCGGCCCGCCGCGCGACCGGGCGTCGCACCCGGCGGGGGTCGCATGACGGGCGCGCACGCCGAGCCGCTGGTCGCGGGCCGCGCCGGCCGCAGCCCGGTCGACCTGCTCGTGCGCGGCGCGCACGTGCTCGACCCGCGCACCGGCCTCGACGGCCCGGGCGACGTCCTGGTCCGCGCGGGCGACGTCTGCGAGATCGGCGCGCCCGGCAGCCTCGAGCTGCCGGCCGGGGCCGAGGAGGTCGACGGCGCGGGCCGGCACCTGTTCCCCGCCTTCGTCGACCCGCACGTGCACCTGCGCACGCCGGGCCAGGAGCACAAGGAGGACCTCGAGACCGGGACGCGCGCGGCCGCGGCGGGCGGCTACTGCTGCGTCGTGGCGATGCCGAACACCGACCCGGTCATCGACTCCGCGCCGCTGCTGCGCTCGCTGCGCGACCTCGCCGCCGCCGAGGCCCGGATCCCGGTCGGCTTCATGCCCGCGATCACCCGCGGGCTGCGCGGCGAGGAGCTCACGGAGATGGCGGCGCTGCGCGCCGACGGCGCGCTCGGCTTCACCGACGACGGCAAGCCGGTCGTCAGCGCCGGCATGCTGCGCAAGGCGCTGCAGTACCAGCGCATGTGCGGCGGCGTCCTGGCCCTGCACGAGGAGGACCCGTCCCTCAGCGGGGCGGGGGCGATGCACGAGGGGACCGTCAGCGCGCTGCTCGGCGTCGCGGGGATCCCGTCGATCTCGGAGTCCACGCTGATCGCCCGCGACTGCGCGATCGCCGGCTACGAGGGCGGGCGGGTGCACATGCAGCACCTCAGCGCGGCGGAGTCCGTCCGCGCCGTCGCGCTGGCCAAGCGGGCCGGCGTGCAGGTGACGTGCGAGGCCAGCCCGCACCATCTGACGCTCACCGACGAGGCGGTCAGGGACCTCGACACGCGCCGGAAGATGAACCCGCCGCTGCGGGCCGAGAGCGACCGCCGGGCGCTGCTCGACGGGCTGCGCGACGGGACGATCGACTGCATCGCCACCGACCACGCGCCGCACGCGCGCGACGAGAAGGAGGTCCCGTTCGAGCAGGCGCCGATGGGGACCACCGGGCTGGAGACCGCGTTCGCCGCGCTGCACACCGAGCTCGTGGTCCCCGGCGTGCTGCCGCTCGCGCTGGTGATCGAGAAGCTGACCGCCGGCGGCGGCCTGCTCGGCCTCCCGGTGCCGGAGATCCGCCCCGGGGCCCCGGCCAACCTCGTGCTCGCGGACCTGCAGGCCACCTGGGAGGCGGGCGCCACTGGCTGGGAGTCGCGCTCGGAGAACTGCTGCTTCGCCGGCCGGCGGCTGCAGGGCCGCGTGCTGCTGACGGTGGCCGCCGGCTCGGTGGCCTACCGCGAGCGCGCCTTCGCGGTGAGCCCGGCATGAGCGGCGGGATGTTGCGCAGCAACTCCCAAGGC
>JAICJK010000299.1 GCA_025928415.1 Solirubrobacteraceae bacterium
TCCGGCGTCTACCAGGCCGTGCTCAAGGACGGCGATCGCGTGGTGGATACGCAGATCGTCGATCGCAACGGCGGGGACTGCGCCGACAACGCCCCCGGCAACGAGGATCCGTACGAGTTCGGCCGCGCGGTGCCGTGCCGGACGTCCGTGAGCCGGACGCTGACGTTCGACACGACCAAGCTGTCGGAAGGCCCGATCACGCTGCGGGTGGCATTGCGCGACGCGACGGGCAACGAGGCGCTCGCCGTCAACCGCAAGGTGACGATCGACAACATCCCCGCTCCGCGCAACACGGCGCCGCCGACGGTCGGTGGAACGCCGCAGGCCGGGCGCTCGCTCGTCGCGGGGCTCGGTTCGTGGGATCTGTCCGGCCGCGATGCGCAGTACACCTACCGCTGGCTGCGCTGCGACGCCGCCGGGGAAGGCTGCACGGCGATCGCCGGCGACGGCCCGGGGCACGACCTGGAGACGGCCGACGTCGGGCGGCGCCTGGTCGTGGAGGTCACCGCGCAGACCGACCAGGGCTCGACGAGCCGGCGCTCGGCGCCGTCCGGGATCGTCGCAGCGGCGCCGGGCTCCGATCCGGCGCCTGCCGTCGCGCCGGGTGACGTTCCGGGCCCGTCGAGCGCGCCCGGGGAGGCGCCCGTGCCGTCCGCGACACTCGCGACGACGCTCGCACCGGTCGTGGCGACGCTCACCCGCGGGCCCGTCAACGGGGCCGGGGCCTCGGACGCCGCCCGTCTCACCGCCGCGTTCTCCGGGTCGAAGGCGTCGAGGCTGACCCGGAACTGGGGTCGCCGCACCTTGGTGCGCGGCACGCTCAGGAGGTCGGACGGGATGCCGATCCGCGGCGCGCTGGTCGAGGTGGCGAGCGTGAACGCGACGCCGGGGGCGCGCGAGGTGGACGGCGGGGCGGTTCGCACCGGCGCCGACGGACGGTGGACCGCCACGATCTCGGGCGAGCTCGCGTCCCGGACGCTCAGCTTCCGCTACCGCAGCCACATCAACGACGCCAAGCCCGCCGCGACGGCGACGCTGGGGCTGAGGACGCGGGCCGGCGTGACGCTGGCCGCCGGGCCGCGGACGACCGGCCCGCACGGGCTGATCCGCTTCAAGGGCCGCCTGCGCAGCGGGCCGATCCCCGACCGCGGGAAGCTCGTCGAGCTGCAGGCCCGCGGCAAGGGCGGCGGTCGCTGGCTGACCTTCCGGACGCTGCGCAGCACCCGGAAGGGGACGTTCTCGGCCGGTTACCGGCTGCGGCGGACGGTCGGATCGGTGACCTACGTGTTCCGCGCGCGGGCCCGGGCGGAGACCGCCTATCCGTTCCTGACCGGGACCTCGAAGGTCGTCGCCGTCAAGGTCCGCTGAACGCCCGGAGAACGGGACGGCGGTGCCGTCCGACGCAGTTCGTACCGTGCTGCCGTCCCGTTCTCCACCGCGTATCGGGAGCTGTGATGCCCCTCTGCTTCATCGAACCCCAGGACGCGATCCGCGTCATCGCCGAATCCGTCGGGCGCGAGGCGCGCCGGCAGCTGCTCGGCGAGCTCGTGCGGGCGTGGGTGGACGAGATCCCCGAGTGCGAGCTCGAGTCGCAGTACGTCAAGGCGGTCACCGATCTCGACGAGCACGACCTCTCGATGCTGGCCGCGTGGCACGCGTCGCTGGAGGTGGGGCACCCCATCGCCAACCGGGACTTCCTGGTGAACGTGTTCCAGTCGCTCGGCGAGAACCGGCGCGAGGCGCTGAAGATCGCCGCCGGCTTCCGGGGCGAGGAGGCCTTCGACGCCGGCGTCGCCGAGGAGCAGGCGCTGGAGACGGTGCTGCCGCGGCTCTCGCGCGAGCGCTGCCACGAGCTGGCGACTGAGTGCCTCGAGCTGTACCTCTGGGACCGGCTCGGCAGCGACAACTGAAGCGCGCCGCCGCTGCGCTGAGCGCCGCCGGTGCAGAGGAAGCGCGGGCCGCGCCTACCTCAGGCGCCGCCGGCCGATGTCCCGGCCCGGGGACGTCAGCCCGCCGCCGCGCGAGCGGCGGATGAAGTACATGATCACCGTGGAGACGACGATCGACAGGGTGATCCCCGCCCCGTAGGCGCCGCCGGTGATCAGGTACATCAGCACGCCGGCGATGAACGAGCCGGCGATGCCGAGCATCATCGTCTGGCCGAGGCTCATCGGGTCGGGGCCGGGCAGCGCCAGGCGCGCCAGGCCGCCGACGACCAGGCCCGTCAGGGCGATGATGATCAGGTACACGATGAGGCTCATGGTCCGGACTCTCGTACCCGATCGGTGGGAGCGCCAAGCGGCGGGGCGCCGCGGGCCGCGAGATGGGCGCGCAGCTCGCCCAGCGCCTGCTCGGTGGTCTCGAACCGCACCGCGGTCATGCCGAGCGCGGTGGCCGCGTCGCAGTTGTGCGGGAAGTCGTCGATGAAGACGCACTCCGCGGGCGCGACGCCGAGGCGCGTGCAGGTCAGCTCGTAGATCGCCGGATCGGGTTTGCGCAGGCCCACGAACGCCGAGTCGACGACGACCTCGAACAGCTCGTCGACCGGCAGCATCGCGCGCCAGCGGGGCTCCCACTCCTTCACGTTGTTCGTGAGCAGGGCGAGCCGGTAGCCCGCCCGGCGCAGGCCGCCGAGCTCGCCGATCAGCGCGTCGTTGGGCGCGAGCGCCGCAAAGTAGTGGTCGGGGAAGGCGTGGAAGGCGATCGGGCGGCCGAGGTCGGCGCCGAGCTGGTCCGCGAGCATGCTGTAGAAGCGGTCCTCGCCGAGGCGACCGCACTCGAGCTCGTGCAGGGGATTGACGCCCTCGCGCTCGGTGACCGCGGCCATCGCGCTGCCCAGCGCCTCCGGCGGGATCCCGACCTGCTCCTGGACGATCGCGAACGCCTCCCACAGCGGCGTGGTCAGGACGCCGCCGAAGTCGCTGACGATCGTGGTCAGCGGGCCGCCCGAGCCGCGCGCGCCGGAGCCGCCCTCGCCGGGGTCGCTCATGCCCGGCGCAGCACGTCGTAGCGCCCGAGGCCCGTGCGGCCCTCGAGCTGCCAGGCGAAGAACGCGCAGTCCAGGCGCAGCCGGCCGAGGTCCAGCGAGGTGCCGCAGACGACCTCGCCGGCGCCGCGGTGCGCGTAGCCCTCGGGGTCCTCGAACAGCTCGAGGCCGGCGCGGCGCTGGCGGCCCTCGCCGTCCAGCGTGGTCGACAGCCGCGGCTCGGCGATCGCGACGGCCTGCGCCCGCGCGGCGACCGCGCCGTTGGCGGGGACGTCGTCGTCCGGGACGGTCCAGACCGTCGCCGCCAGCGCCTCGTCGGCGTGCGACTTGGCCTTCGCCGGCCGCACCGCGGCGAGCGAGACCCCGAGGTCCTCGCCGAGCCAGGCGCCCACCGTGCGCGTCAGCGCGAGGCGATCCCAGTCCGGCTCGCCCCAGGAGTGCCCGCGCTGGCCGAGGCAGTCGATCCGGCGCACGCCGCCGCGGACCCGCGCGCTGCCCGTGAACCGGCAGAGCTGCTCGTAGCCCTGCATGCCGCCCACGCGCGCGACCTCGTCCTCGGCGTCCAGCGCGGCGGGGGCGGAGACCGCGCGGGCCTCGACCTCGAAGCCCGCGCTGCCGTCCTCCGCGGCGAAGGACAGCGTCCAGGCCGACAACGGCTCCACGACCGTCGTGCGCACGCCGGCCGCGTCGATCCCCGCCCAGCCGCCGTCGCCCGCCGGCAGGCCGCCCGCCGCGCGCACGGCCACAGGGTCGCGCCCGGCGAACAGCACGCCCAGCCCGCTGGCCTGCGGCTCGCCGCCGGCGCCGCGGGACAGCCCGACGCGGGCCAGCGCGTAGACCTCGGCCGCGGCGTCGCCGAACGCGAAGGTGACGGCGTCGCTGAAGTCCGCCCCGCCGCCGCTGCGCGGCTGCTCGTCCTGCGGCTCAACGGTCACCCGGCAGCTCCTTCGGGTCGCGGACCTCCGACGCGGTGCCCTCGACGTCGTAGTCCTGTCCCGCGCGCGGGCGACCCGCTCCGCCGACGCCGTCGCGGTGCCCGCCCCGCCGTCCGCTCGCCCGGGCGCCGAAGCGCGCCGCCGCGCCCGGCGCGGCGACCACGAACCCGAGCCGCCCGAGCGTCCCGCGGACGAGCAGGCGCCGGATCAGCGCCCGCGTCGGGGGCAGCAGGAAGAGCA
>JAICJK010000167.1 GCA_025928415.1 Solirubrobacteraceae bacterium
ATGTCCCGCTCCTCGCGCTGCAGCGCCGCGAAGGCCTTGAGCATCGTGTTCTGCAGCGCGTCCTGCGCGTCCTGCTCGTGGTGCAGGATCGACGCGCAGTAGCGATGCAGCGCCTGATGGTGGCGCAGGTAGAGCGCCGAGCACGCCGCAGCGTCGCCGCGGGCCGCCCGCGACCGCAGCGTCGCCTCGCGGCGCAGCGACGGCAGGGCCCGTCTCGGGATGGCGCTCTCCGCCGGCACGGTCGACATCATCCACGTATCGGCAACGCGCGAGCCGCGCGAGAGTCAGGCCCCACCTTCCTCGACGAGGGCGCGGCCGTCAGCGCGGCGGGGACTGCTCGGTCGCGCGGACCAGGCGCCACGCGGTCTGGACCGGGTCCAGGAAGTTCGGCGGCTCCTCGTAGGCGAGGCGGTCGTCGTAGGTGTAGTTCTTGATGTAGCCGTGCACGCTTCCCCAGCCACCCGTGGACCCGACCGGGCCGCGGAAGTTCTGGGCGATCGCGCCGTTGACGGTCAGCGTGCCCTCCGCATCGCCCATGTAGTAGTTGTCGACGATGAACGAGTGACGGAGCGACAGGATCGCCGCGTCGATCCGGACGTCGCCGAGGTCGTCGGAGCGGTTGCCCGTGTTCGGGTTGGTCGGGTCGTTCACCGGGTGGAAGACGCGCACGAACTGATTGGCGATAAGGCCGAGCAGCCCGTCGCCGGTGTGGATGAGGTCCTCGTTGATCACGACGTCGTTCTCGGCGGCGACCGTGACGCCCTTGGAGTAGGTGCCCTGCACCCAGGCGTTGCCGCAGCCGTCGGGCACGTCCGTGTAGTTCTGCTCGACCGTGTACGACTTGCCGCAGGCGCCGTTGGAGACGTAGATGATGCCGTTCGGCGGCGGCAGCGCCATCGGGACGTTCGTTCCGACGGCGGCGTTGGTCACCAGGACCTTGTCGCCCTGGAAGACCAGGTTGGTCTTCCCCGTGAAGCGGTAGGCCGGGTCGGCGAGGGTCTTCAGCGAGCCGTTGTCGGGCGGCAGGTCCAGCGGCGCGGCCGGCACGGTCTTGGGCCCGTTGAACACCGGCGAGCCGCCGCCGTTCGTGCGATAGCCCTTGGGCGCGCCGCCGCTCATCTCGATCTTGTCGCCGGTGCGGCCGAAGACGGGACTGCCACTGGTCAGGATCGAGTCGTTGGTGTGGAACGGCCCGTTGATCTCGTCGCCGGTGATGAACTGGATCTCCGTGCAGTACTGGCCCCAGTAGCTCGCGTTGCCGCGACCGGCGTCCCACGACTTCGTGCACTGCCCGGGAGACGTGTCGGTCCCCTGCGCCCAGGCGCGCATGCCGGCGCTGTCGTAGGCGACGGGGTCGAGCGTCTCGCGGTTGGTGAAGTACACGTAGTCGAGGAAGCTCTTGCGCTTGAACGTGGCGACGATCGAGCGCTTCTTGCCCCGCACCCAGCCGGTGGAGCGGATCCGCAGCGTGTTGTTCTGCAGCAACGTCGTCTGCGGCTTGGTGGGGTCGCACGCGGTCTGACCGCTGGCCGGGAGCAGCTCGATCGCGTACTTCGCATCCGTGCTGCCGGGGAGGAAGCGCCACACGCGCGGGTCGTTGCCGCTGCCGTTCCACACCTGGTTGACGGGAGCGGGCACGCCCGGCGCCGGGTCCGGCACGTTCGTGCACTTCGTCCAGTAGGCGGGGTCGGCGGCGAGCTGGAACTCGTACCAGGCCAGGCCGGCCTCGGCCGCCTCGTGGGCGCGCTTGTGGTCCTGGTCGCTGCGGGCGATGGGGATGTCCCCGACGACGCCGCTGATGGCCGCGAGGGTGAACAGCCCGGCCAGGAACATGCCGATCATGACGGCGGGCAGCGTGAAGCCGGACTGGCCGGCGAGGCGGCGCCGCAGCGCCTTCAGCCGTTGCATCGCGGACCTCCGGTCGGGTCGGTGGGATCCGCCGTGGCGACGTAGCCGTCGGCGCTCAGCGACGCGCTCGTCGGGTCGCTCTGCTTCGTGCGGGACGGCTGCACCAGGACGTTGGCCTGGACGCGGACGATGTCGGCCGCCTCGCCGGCGTCGAGCGGCAGCGTCTGCTCCGCGGTGGGCGTGGGGGCGGGCGGGTCGGTGTAGGCGAAGTAGCGGAACATGGGGGTTGCGGCGTCCTGGGGGACGACGTCGGTGGCGATGACGTTCGACGTCGTCGGGTTGGTCGCGAAGGTCGTCACGCCGCCGTTGACGATCGGCGCCCAGTAGGACTCCGTGATCGTCCGCGCGCCGGCGTCGTAGGCCAGGCGGTACTGGCCCGGGGTGAAGGTCTCGTCGCCGAGGTCGGCGTAGAACGTCACCTGGGTGGCCGTCGAGGCGCTGCCGGGCACGATCGGCGGCTGGGAGGCCGACAGGCAGACCTGCGAGTCGAGCAGCGTCTGCATCCGGTCGAGGGCCAGGCGCGCGCGCTGGACGGCGTCGACGCGGTCGGTGACCTTCGCCGAGTTCGTGAGGGCGGTCGTGAACACGGTGACGACGCCGAACAGCACGACAGACCCGATCGTCAGCGCGGTGAGCATCTCGACGAGCGTCTGGCCGCCCTCGGAGCGGGCGCGGGCGAGCAGGCGGGCGATCACGTGCACACCGAGGTCCCGGAGACGTTGGTGCCGGGGACGATGATCTTCTGCTCGACGCCGTTGATGCCGCCCGAGCCGGTGGCGTTGACGGTCGCGGTCTGCTTGTGCCGGCCGTCGTCGACGCAGACCTGCCAGCTCCCGAACGGCACCTGGACGTCCTTGCGCATGCCGGTGAACGAGGAGCCGCCGAGCGTCCCGGAGAAGACGGCGGCGCCGGAGGTCGGCGGGGTGTAGCGCTCGCTGCAGCCGTTCATCGCCGTCGCGGTGCCGGGCGAGATCACGATGTGCGGCTGGAAGACCTTCGTGGGATCCGTCTGCGGGTTCTCCACCGCGCCGCTGGACCCGGACTTGTAGCGCTGCACGCCGACCGTGATCGTGGGCACGCGGACGGTCACCGGCGCCGTCGTCGTCCCGGGCGGGACGGTGACCAGGCCCGGGTTGGTCGCGAAGTAGTTGGCCTGGTAGGTCGACGGGTCGTTGCCGGCGCAGCTCCCGGCGTAGACCGTGTAGCCGCTGGGGAACGGGAACAGCGGCGCGGCGGCGATCTGGGAGGTGAGCGGGTCGGTCAGGTTCCCGAACAACCGCGGCGTGAGCAGCGCGGAGTGCGAGGCCGTGACCGTGCGCCACTGGGCGGCCCGCACCGTCGGGTTGGAGACCGACTTCGTGTCGAACGACACGGGCACCGTGCCCGCCGCGTCGTACTGCTCGGAGACGAGCGTGGTCTGCCGCGCGACGACCGTGGTGGGGTCGCTGACCGTCGGGGCCCCGGTGGGGGTGACGTACCCGGGGCTGCTGAGGTTCACCACGGTCGAGCCGGCGGGCACGTTGGCGAAGACCACGCAGCCCAGCGAGTTCGTGACGTCGCTGAGCCCCGCGGCGCTCACCGTCAGGCCGGGCGCGGGGTCGCCGTTGCCCTTGCTGACCTGCACGACGAGCGTGCCGACGTCGGTGCCGAACTCCCCGACCGGCGGAGACAGCAGGCTCTCCTCGGTGACCGGCTGCGTGCCGTTCATCTGCGGCCAGGTGACCGTCGTGGTCAGCTTGAGGTACTGCACGGCGTCGGAGTCCGTCGTGCAGCTCACCGCGCCGCTGTCGTCGCGGACCCAGTCGGCCCGCGAGGACACGACGTAGTCGACTCCGGCGACGGTCTGGGTCTGGGTCCCGCGGTAGTTGGAGAGCGACGCGGAGACGTCGAGGGACCGCAGGCGCTGCTGCTCGTCCTTGGCCAGGTTGGCGGCGACCGAGCGCGAGCGGTTGGTGCCGGCCCGGCTGGCGGAGATGTCGAGCACCGGCAGCATCGCGAGCGCGAGGACGATCAGCAGGACCGCGCTGACCATGACCTCGACCAGCGCGAAGCCGGCCTCGCCGTCGCCGGCAGGCCGCGGCCTGCGGGCGCGCGGGCGATACATCACGCCCTATGGATCGGCCGGATTGCGGTTCGAAGCGCACGGCGCCGGACGAATGTCTTAGGCAGGCGGATTCGCCCTGGGGGCGAATCCGCTTCGACGAATCCGGCTGCGCCGTCTTCGTCCGCGCCCGTGGTCTTCCGCCGGCGCGGTGGTGGCTAGAGGCCGAGCTCCGCTCGGTAGGAGGTGCGGTAGTCGTGCTGGATCGACTCGACCTGCTGCACGTAGGCGCGCGTCTCCGGGAACGGGATGTCGCTGACGCGGAAGTCGCGGTCGCCGCGGCGCGCGGCGACGATCCAGCGGTCGACGTTGCCCTCGCCGCCGTTGTAGGCGGCCAGCGCAAGGGTCCGGTTGCCGCCGTAGCGCCCCATCAGGTAGCGCAGGTAATAGGCGCCGTAGGCGATGTTCACCTGCGGCGTGCCGAGGTCGTCGACCTTGAAGGCGATCCCGCCCGACTTCTGCGCGATGTACCGCGCCGTGGCGGGCGTGAGCTGCATGAGGCCCTGGGCGCCGGCGTGGGACACCTGCCCGTCGCGGAAGCGCGACTCGGCGTAGATGATCGCCGCGATCAGCGCCGGGTCCAGCCCCTTCTCGTGCGCCTGCTGGCGGATGATGTCCTCGTGCTTGAGCGGCAGCGTGATCTCGCGGACCGCGTGGTGGAACAGCGGGGCGACGACGAGGCCGACCACGAGGACCAGCCCGGCGCCCAGCAGCCAGCCCAGCAGGCGGCGCCGGCGCCGCGTGAGCTCCGCGCGGCGGATCGCGGCCCGCGAGGGCGGGCGCGAGGTGCGCCGGCCTGAGGAGGCGGCGTCACGGGGCCTGCGGGCGGTGGCGCGTGGGGTGCTCACGGGGCGTTCAGGTGCGGAGCTTCGCGAGGACGTCGGACAATGCGGCCTCCAGGTCCTCGATGCTCCCGGAGTTGCTTACCACGTACGTCGCCCGGGCGGCCTTCTCCTCCTGGGAGAGCTGGCGGGCGGCGCGCTCGTCGACGGCGTGATGGCCGCGGGCGGCCGCGCGGCCGGCGCGCACCTCCTCGTCGGCGACGACCGCGATCGTGGCGTCGTAGGCCGCGTCCATCCCGGCCTCGAACAGCAGCGGCGTCTCCACGACGGCCGCGGCGGGCGGCGGATCGGCCGCGGCCGCCTCGGCGCGGAAGGCCAGCACCCGGGCGCCCACGCGCGGCCAGATGAGCTGCTCGAGCCAGGCCCGCTCGTCTCCCGAGGCGAACGCGTGCCGCGCGACCGCGGCGCGGTCGACCACGCCGCCGGGCGCGACCTCCGCGCCCCAGCGTGCGACGACCGCGTCGCGCACCTCCGGGTCCGCGGCGTACAGCTCGTGGACGACGGCGTCCGTCGAGAGCGTCGCCGCGCCCATCCGGGCGAGCGCCTCCAAGGCGGTCGACTTCCCCGCTCCCAGGCCGCCGGTCAGCCCGACGAACGCGACCGCCGGCGGGCTCAGGCCTGCTCGTCGTCCGGCGCCGGGGCCTCGGTGCCGGGCGCCTCGGCGTCGGGCGACGGGTCGGTGTCCCGGCCCTCCTCCGCGGCCGTCTCGTGCTCGGCGACGTCCTCGTCGGACGCGGCGGGCTCGGCGTCGTCGCCGGGCTGCACCGCGGCCTCCGGTGCGCTCGCGGCGTCGCCGGCCTCCCCGGCCTCGGCCGGCTCGGCCTCGCCGGCGTCGCGCGTCGTCTCGTCCTGCGAGGTGGCGACCAGCGTCGAGCCCGTCATGGTGCCGGAGAACACGTCGTCGCTCAGGCCGAGCGACGGCACGTCGTCGAGGTCGCCGGCGCCCGGCGCGGCGTAGCCGCCCTCCTCGGGCGAGCGCAGCGGGAGGACCTGGCCCTCCACGCGCTTGACCGACAGCGACAGCCGGCGGCGCTCGGAGTCGATCTCGAGGATCCGCACGCGGACCTCGTCGTCCGGCTGGACGACCTCGCGCGGGTTCTCCACGTGGTGGTTGGCCAGCTCGGAGATGTGCACGAGGCCCTCGACGCCGTCGAGGATCTCGACGAAGGCGCCGAACGTGACGACCTTGGTGACCTTGCCGGCCAGCTCGTCGCCGACGTTGTAGGTGTCGACGACCCGCTGCCACGGGTCCTCCTGGGTCTGCTTGAGGCCCAGGGAGATGCGCTGGCGGTCGCGGTCGATGTCGAGGACCTTCACCGCGACGGTGTCGCCGATGTTGAGGATCTCCGACGGGTGGTTGACGTGCGACCAGCTCAGCTCGGAGATGTGGATCAG